>NZ_KV794497.1:0-489 GCF_001808785.1 Streptococcus sp. HMSC077D04
AACCTGAATTTCGCCATTTTGTAAGGCCGTCTTTGTGATAGCTGATAAGCTAGTTACTGCTCCACTAGCTATCAGTACATTTCCATATTGTACCCCTGTTACTGATGCTGCCGTACCAGCTACGATACTTGTCCCTGCTGTTGGTGGACCAGCCATGATACTCAAAACTTCGAGGGCGCCACTCGCAAAGTAAACTCCCAATCCAGAGAATATTTGAGCTACTCCACTCCAAAATTCGGCTGAATTTGCTTCAAAGTTTTGTGCTTTTAGTTCATCAAACTTTTTGTTAACCAAATGAGTATAGTCGGCATCGTATTTCCCATTTTTTGAAACGACATAACCTTGTTCAAATGGATAAATGTCAATGATATTCCCTGTTTCATCAATCTTAAGAGTGTGATTGTAGTCGTCGATTATTTTATCCCATTCGGACTTGTCGTGACCTTTTAAGCGCTTCTCTAAGTCGGCACGATAGTAGGCATCCCCATC
>NZ_KV794498.1:0-1869 GCF_001808785.1 Streptococcus sp. HMSC077D04
TATTCGATTGGATGGAGGAATTGACTCCATAGAGATAAAAGGAGACATCGATTTCAAAATATCGCATCCTGGACGGAATGGGGTTACTGCTTATTTTGAAATAGAGATAGATGGTAAAATAACTAGTGCACTATATGAATTGGATAAGAACTTTGATATAATTTCTAGCACCTATTTTCAAATAAATGAAAAAAATATAAATGAGAGAGTGAACATCTCTCAATCCGAAGAAGATCGCCTATTAAAAATTATTAAAAAAGAGCTTGAGGATTTCATGGAAAAGATGTATCAGACTTTGTATGGATAGTTTCCCAGAGAAAGAAGCTTCTTGCTCAATACAATCCTGTATGAACAACTGGTTGTGTTGAGGAATTTTACTAGAAAAAGATACCGTAGATAAGCTACAAAAAAATTACCCAAGTACTTATAATTTCATTCGAAATATTGAAACAGGTAATCAAGAATTGACAGAGATGAGGTGATTAGATGAAGAAGAGGAAATTTGCAATTTTTTCGTTGCTAATAGTTCTATTATTATCTTTCTCTGGTTTTCAGTATTATAAATATCAGAGAGTTCACAATATTTTTGATGAAATATACTACGAAGAAAGTGATTATCACAATTATACATTTCTCTGGAAAGGACGAGCTTTTTATAAGTTAAAAGGGTTAAAAATTATCGATAATGGATCTCAAGATTTATATAAACATTCTATTGATTATAAAAGTGTAAATTTACCAAACACTATTCATTCTCTAGGTTATTATTTTTATTTTGGATTTCAGGAGATGACGAAAGTTGGGATAGAAATGCGTTTGAGACTGCCAGATACAGAGACAACCATAAATGTAGATTACCAGTACGATGTAAACAATCAGCAATTAGAACGGTTTATGTGGTACTATGATGATGAGAGTACAGGATATTTTCAGCAATCTCAAATAGAAGCCTTTCTAGTGGAGCATGGAAAGACTGTCGATGAGATTCGCAAGGAAGCAGATAATGTACTCCGTAATAAAGTTCTTAAAGACTGGACCACTATCTACTCTAGTCGTTTTAGCCCAGATAATTGGGGAGAATTGACAGTTAAGGATATATGGAGAACAGAATAACAAACGAAACGATGAGGCAATAGTGTTATACAGGAAGGTTGGCATGAAACAATTCTTAAGAATATTTTGTTAAGAAGAAGTTGCTTTGGAGAAGTAAATGAGAAATAAAAACAAATTTATCTTTTGTTCACTCGTTTTGCTTGTTTATTTTTTATTGTTCATTTTGAAGCCGATCTACCAATATATTTCATTTTCTAAGATGGATGTGAATAGTAGTATGGTTCAATTGATTCAAGATAAAAATGATCAGGATTGGTATGCTCTTGATAAGCATATTCATCTAGTGCCCTCAAAAGAAAATGGAAAGAACATCGGCCTTATCTATGTGGTGGATGACTATAATCAAATTGAAAGTAAGATTTCTTCTGAGAATCAAGCGGTATCCATCAGTTACAATAATCGATTACAAGGAGACAAGAGTGTTGAAATTAGTTGGTTAAATGGGGAAAAGCGGTTGTATCATGCTGGGAGATATTTGAAATTAGCAAGTGAAAATCAAGCTGTGATTAAAAGTAACACAGGTTCTTCAGTGACCGTTTGGGAACAACGTTCGGAGAAAGCTAAAAAGCGATTATATGCGGTTGTAGAACAAATGAAAAAAACTGTTCTAGAGCATTTGTTCCAGCAAATAGTGTTCTGTTCGTTAGCTGTCATTCTCTTTCTTTTAGGGTGGAAAATATATTATCATTTAAGGAGGTATTGAAATTCGCAGGGGTTCTGAACTTCAATAAAGCTTCTAGGGATATGATGCTATCG
>NZ_KV794499.1:0-200 GCF_001808785.1 Streptococcus sp. HMSC077D04
CCTGACTCAATTTGAAACTTGGTATTGTAGAGGATGGTCTTCTCAGAGAAGGCTTTCCCCCAATTGAGACTAAAGAGGTCTGTGATTTGATTTAGCCAGTTCTCCCTCGCTTGAATCTGAGCTTCTACGATAGCTAACTGCTCTTCTCTCAGCTTTTTCAATTCCTTAAGCTGGTCTAGGTCCAAATCACCATATCCAGA
>NZ_KV794500.1:0-218 GCF_001808785.1 Streptococcus sp. HMSC077D04
CTGCTTCAGGTAGTGGATAATGTTGAAAGAATTTATCGTGAGGGAATGGAAAATAAGGCTACTCAGATGATTTTTTCAGATATTGGAACACCTAAGAAAAAGGACAATGGCTTTGATGTTTATTCTGAGATTAAGGCTTTATTAGTTGATAGAGGAATCCCTAGTAAGGAAATTGCCTTTGTACATGATGCCAATAGTGATGAAAAGAAGAATAGTTT
>NZ_KV794501.1:0-243 GCF_001808785.1 Streptococcus sp. HMSC077D04
TTGGAAATCTGGGTTAGATGATTTAGATAAGGCAATTCCCAAAACTTTAGAAGAATCCTCGTCTGTTCCATCACTGCCAAATACTACGACAAAATGATGATATTGCATGGAAATAGAAGAATGTAAGAAAATTTCAATTCTTGATGTAGCAAGCCGTTTAGGTATCTCCTTTAAACAAGTTTCGAGCAGTGTCTATGAACATCCTGAACATGATTCATTTCGGATTTTTTCAACTACCAATAC
>NZ_KV794502.1:0-467 GCF_001808785.1 Streptococcus sp. HMSC077D04
TAATACCGTTCTGAAGTTTGGTATTGATTTGCGGTGATTCGTTTCATAGCGCTCCTCCAAGTTCTTTGAGTATTAAATCTCCACTTGATTCCAATCGAACCAAGCCACTTTTTTCTAATTCAGCCATAAGAGAGATAGCTTCAACAATGTCAATTCCCATTTCACGTACTAAAAATGAAATGACAATATAGCGTGATGATTGTAATTCTTTTGTCATTTTCCCTCCTGAAAATAAAAAAAGGAGAACAATATACAATTGTTCTCTCGTTAGTTAAATATTTATTGTTGTATTCATTTTTCCGATGCGCAAACGACATCTACAAATACATATACATCTATGTGCCTTTTTAGGACTTTTCTGACGTCAAAATTGCCTTTATCTACAAAGACAAAATGCTTGTAAAATAGCTTAAAATCAAGGATTTTCACCCTATTTTTCGTTGTAGCAACACTACACACTCCACGTG
>NZ_KV794503.1:0-544 GCF_001808785.1 Streptococcus sp. HMSC077D04
GCAAATCAATACCAAACTTCAGAACGGTATTACAAATTACCTAAAATTCTTTTCGAGGATGAGAAGTATATGGATATGAAACTAGAAGTAAAGGTGGCTTATTCTATTTTAAAAGATCGTTTAGAATTATCTCTCAGTCGTGGTTGGATAGATGAAGAAGGCGCGGTCTATTTAGTATTTTCTAATTCTAAACTGATGAAGCTGTTAGGTTGTTCGAAGTCAAAACTACTATCAATCAAAAAAATTCTTAAAGAATATGACTTAATTGATGAAGTCCAACAGTCTTCAAGTGAGAAAGGAAGACTAGCTAATAAGATTTATTTAGGGGAATTGTCTTCTACCCCAGTAGCTAGTTCAAACAGGCCTAGTGTTAAAAAAAGACTAGGGCAGGTTGAAAATGAAACGGCCCCCGTCTCATATTCAGCCCCTAGTGAGACTGAAGTTAGTGAGACTAAATATAGTGAAACTGATTCTTTATTTATTGAGGATGAGGAGGATAGGAATACTCAACCTATTTTGAAAAGAAAAGTAGAAAAGGTCACAA
>NZ_KV794503.1:644-947 GCF_001808785.1 Streptococcus sp. HMSC077D04
AGACGAGAGGGTTTTTCTGAAACAGCCAGTGACATTGCTATGACTGATTTTGAGAGAATCTATCAGTATGCTCTTGACAATGTTCGCTTTGTTAGACGAGCGGAAGTCCTTGCTGAATTTGTGTTTAATGGTCTATATTCCGTTTGGAATAACCGTGTTAGAAAAGGAGGTGGTTAAAATGTCGCCAATCGAGTGGATATTAGTTATGCTCATTGTCATTTCAAGTGGAGTGACAGTTCTGACAATGATAGTCGATAAGAAAGGGGTGATCAAGAAATGAGATTTATTGATTTATTTTCAGGT
>NZ_KV794504.1:0-458 GCF_001808785.1 Streptococcus sp. HMSC077D04
TCGATTGTGGCTCACGGTGGGGCAAAGTATGATACCATCTCTGGATTAAAAGGTTCAGGATTTATTGGCCGTATGATTGTGGGCTTTTTCGCCCTCCTCATTTGGCTTGTTCGGATAGTAAGTGCAGCCATGGTCAATCTTTTGGTATCTATTCGATTTATTCAACTCTACCTTATGATTCCATTTGCCCCTCTTACGATTCCAACATTTTTAAGTGATGAGTGGAAGTCTATTGGTATTGGCTATTTAAAAAATATTATGGTCTATGCGGTACAAGGGGTTCTCATTTTTCTGATTGTTTCTCTTGTTCCTTTATTTGAATCCGCTGGGAAAATAGCTGTTTCAAATGGTGCAGGAGTCTTGCAATCACTTGCGATTATGTTTGGTAGTTTGATACAAGCTATCTTACTGATTATTGCCCTCGTTGGTTCTCAACGTACGGCTCGCTCAATCTTAGG
>NZ_KV794505.1:0-748 GCF_001808785.1 Streptococcus sp. HMSC077D04
GCGGCCTTGACTTCTTTCTTAGCTTTTAATTCTTCTAAACTCTTCCCTTGAAAGAAAAAATTAGATTTTGCTTTCGATTCCTGACCGTAGAGAAATTTTTGATTGGTTTTTCTTTCTTTACGACTCTCTTTTCTTTCTTCTTTTGCTTCTACCTTGGCTTCCTTAAATTGCTTCTTGGCTATTTTCAATCGTTTCCTAGCATGAGGCAACCGTCTGTCTCTTAATTCTTTGCGATTCAAAAGAGATGGAGGACTATTTTGAAGAATATGATTGTAGTCTTCATTTGCTTGTTTTACTCTCTCCTTTGAAGCTTCTCTCATCTCCTCTAGCTTTTCTTTTATCTCTTTTTTCCATGCTTTTTCATCCAGTACAGCGGAATCTTTTTTCTGTTTCCTTACCTCCTTCTTTCCTTTTTTCAAGAATTTTTTCTCATCTTTTAGGCTTCTTCTAAATGCCTTTCGGGCACGTATGATTTCTCTTTTATCCTTCATTTACCTTCCCCTTAATTAGAAGCCATTTTATCAGGATCCGTACTCATAATATCAAACAATTGTGTACCTTGAGGAATCTTATTTTTAAAGGGTACGACAACGGAACCAGCTTTTATCAGTCCTGCCCCTTTTTCTGGATTGACTAGGTATTTTTCGAGTTCTTTTGACAAACCTAAGAGTTGAACTAGTTCTTCTCGGTCATTTTTTGCTTGCTTGAGGAGAATCATAAATTCACTATTTGCAATAATCCGTCTACC
>NZ_KV794506.1:0-1705 GCF_001808785.1 Streptococcus sp. HMSC077D04
TTTTTGATGCCCAATTATCCATGTGAGTTTGAAGTGAAATTTTTAGATTATTACCATAAAAAACACAATTACCCACTATTTTATGAATCCTATCTTCAAAACATTATGGAATTCCTTGAAAGTCAGGATATAAAGAACGGAGCCGATGCCTTTGTGGATGATAATCATAATCTTGTTTTTGTTTTATATGGGCAAGGCTATCGAGCTGAGGGAAAAGAGGGAATACTTACAACCCAAGTAACTGTAAAAGCTTATGATGAAGACAAGAAATCAATTAACTTCTCCAATTTATTAGATTCCTTAATCGTTTCAGAATATCAAATGGAACCGAATCTGTTGGAGGTCTCCCATGATTGATCTCTATCTAAGTAAAAATAGCCATAGAAATCAACTTCTTTTAGACTTCTTTCAAAACTATGGCATTGAGGTATCTTGTCATTCAGTTTCTGAAATGACAAAGGACAAATTAATTGAGATGATGAGCTATTCTTCAGATTGTTTTGAGTTTTTATCTCCAAATTTATTACGTTTTAAGAATCGAGATAACCTAAAATTAACAGATTTCATCGAAATGATATTAAAAAATCCTGAACTAACCATCAGACTTCCTCTTGCGGTTTCAAATAAGCGAGTTTATCCAAATCTGAATCTGGAGGAGGCTAGAGCTTTATTACCAAGAGATACGAAACAATTGATTTACATGGCACAAACACATTATTTATCTAACTAAAGGAGAAGCAATATGGCTGAACGATTTTGGGAGAACTTGTCCATTATTTTGGCTGAAAGAAATATTAGCTGGATTGAGTTAACCAGAAAAATGTTTGCGGGAGAGTATCACTATCCAAGTGAATTGAACCGTTTGTATCAAAAGATACGCCACTACAAGATGGAACAACGAATGCCTCAAAGTCCATGGGTAGAAAGGATTGTGCAGGTATTAGATTTAGATTATGAAGATTTATTTCGGAGGTAACTATGAAAAGAATAATTCCAGTTTATATATTCCAACAAGTAAATGTCCTATTGTTATCTCTATACTTACTGAAATTTCTTTGTATCGGTGAGTTAACTATACTAGAGATTCTCTATGGTGCGTCACTCATTTCTTTTTTATGGATGTATGGCCAACGCAAACAAGCTCATAAGGTCAATATGAAATCTAGGATGAAATGGCTTGGTATTGGATTCATTAGCCTACTGATTATAAGTCTATGTTTTAGCCTAATCCATGCTCAAGGAACCACGAATCAAGCAAACTTAATTGGACTTCAACATCAAGTTCCTTGGTTTTCATTTTTATTGTTCTTAATCAATGCGAGTATGGTTGAAGAATTTCTGTATCGAGAAATTATATGGAATTTGGTGAGAAAATTAGATATTCGAGTTGCGTTGACGAGTGTTTTATTTGCCTTAGTACATCATCCAGGAACCATTCTAGCTTGGTGTTTATATGTTTCACTTGGGATGTTTTTAGGGATGGTACGCTATAAATCGGACTTATGGGGCAGTATGGGTCTACATTTGGTGTGGAACCTACTAGTTTATAGTTTGCTGCTTTTTTAGACCAAATTAGCTTGTTTTAGGGAAATGAAATGCTAACGTTATGTAACAATGTTAGTCTTTTATTTCAAAATCTTTGTTTAGTATGAATTTAGCTCTACAGGAAAATAAAAAATGTGATAAAAATTTCAACTACTCTTAT
>NZ_KV794507.1:0-347 GCF_001808785.1 Streptococcus sp. HMSC077D04
AAAGGTGAGACAGCCATTACCTTTACTGCTAAATATAAAGATGGTAAGTTAAGTCCGGAAGGAGAGTATAGCGTTGGAGGTTTGAGTACAGATTTTCTAGATGAAAATGTAAACCTTAAGAGAAAGGTAGCGATTAAGGATTATTCAGTTACAAGTGAGTTCAGTCTAGCAGACAAAATTAGTTCAAGCTATAGTAAACTCGCGCCTAATCTTTCCATTGGCTTTGGCTATAAGAATCGCTCGGTTGAGGTTGGAACTAAGTCAGAGGATGGCTACCGCGTGACTTATGTGAAAGAACATAACCAGGTCAAACAAGACTACGCAACAGTTAAAACGACTAATGAGAC
>NZ_KV794508.1:0-230 GCF_001808785.1 Streptococcus sp. HMSC077D04
GAGTGATGATCTATCTGACTTGATTCATACGAATATCTATTTAGTAGAAAATTTTGATGAAATAGAGAGGTATAGCGGCTATTTGGATGGAATTGAACGTATGTTAGAGATATCTGAAAAACGGATGGTAGCCTAATGGAAATCCAAGATTATACTGATAGTGAATTCAAACATGCTCTAGCACGGAATCTTCGTTCTCTGACAAGAGGAAAAAAGTCCAGTAAGCAACC
>NZ_KV794508.1:330-3998 GCF_001808785.1 Streptococcus sp. HMSC077D04
TAGTTTTCGTTCTCAGCATCCACACTATTTAGGACTGCAGCAAGAATATGGCAAAGATAGTGTAGAATACACCAAAGATTTTGCAGGAAAAATGGTAGAGTCTTTAGTAACAAAATTGAGTAGTTTGGGATACAATCTTTTGATAGAGGGAACTTTACGAACAGTTGATGTTCCAAAGAAAACAGCACAACTCTTGAAAAATAAGGGATATGAAGTACAATTGGCTTTGATTGCGACAAAGCCTAAGCTGTCCTATCTAGGCACCCTTATCCGATACGAAGAACTGTACGCTATCAATCCAAATCAAGCACGCGCAACTCCAAAAGAACATCATGATTTCATTGTAAATCATCTAGTTGATAATACACGACAATTGGAAGAACTAGCTATCTTTGAAAGAATTCAAATTTATCAACGAGATAGAAGTTGTGTATATGATTCAGGAGAAGATAAAACTTCAGCAGCGGATGTTCTTCAAGAGTTACTGTTTGGGGAGTGGAGTCAGGTAGAGAAGGAGATGTTGCGGTTGGGGAAAGAGAAGTTAAAGTAATTACTTACATAGAGTAAGCAACAGAGGTGATATATGTATTTAAAAAGTTTATCAATAAAAAATTATAGGAAGTATGGCGAAGAGGCTCAGGTAATTAACTTCGCTCATAGCAAATGGCCAGAAATGTCAGGTTATGAGGAAGAACCGGAGAAGATAAATATAACAGAAAAGTATATATCAAAAAATTCGTCACTAATTGTAGGTAAAAATAATTCAGGCAAAAGTACAATTATTAAATTATTAAATACACTACAAAATAGCAAGTCAGGTAGTCGTAGTGTTTTTAAATATACCGATTTTAATTTAAAAATATTATCAGATTGGTATCACGAAAATATTGACAATAAATCTCAAGAAGAGATAGAAAGTACTGATAAATTTCATTTTCCTAAACTAGAGTTTCAGTTGATATTAGGAATCGATGATGGAAACGATTTGATTTCAAGTTTTGAAGATATATTAGTTGTAAGTGGTATAAAAACAGTAGAAACTCAAGAAACTCAAGAAAATCAAGATATTGCGGAAGTAACTATCGATATTAAGTATGAAGTGGCGGATGAGAAATCTTTTAGAGAAGAGATTATTAAACTAAAAAATAGTAATTCAGAAACAGATAATCAGCAAGATAAAAATATCGTATATAAAAAAGAGATTCAATATCGACAATTTTTAGGTTTATTTAGCAGTAATTACTTTGTATTAAATTTTTATCCTATAGGAAGAGAGGAGCCGGCTAAAGAATTTTCTTTATCTTCATTACTAAAAGTAGAAACTATAGAAGCAAATACGGTAAAAAGTGACAAGACACTTTCACAAGCTTATAATAAAATAGTCTCAACTTATATAAAAAATAATGATATTGTAGAGATTAATAGTTTAGTTGATGATATTAATTATCAAGTAAAAGATATGGTTGACACCAATATAAAGGATATTCTTCAAAGTGCCATATCTAGTATTGAGTCAATTAAGAATTTAGAGATGAATTTACATCCAGATGTAACTTTAGAGAAGATTTTTGCAAATAGTATTATTTATGAGTACCAAGAGGGGAATAACAATATACCTGAAAGTCAGTTTGGTATGGGATACACAAATTTGATGGTTATTATTGCAAAGATTGTTGATTATATTGAGCTATACAACGAGAAGGATATTAATGGTTCAGTAAACATTCTCTGTATTGAAGAACCAGAGTCATTTATGCATCCTCAGATGCAAGAACTATTCATAAAGAATATTTCAAAAGCAATCGCTACCTTATTAGGAAAAAAACAGCAGCTAGATACATTTCAAATTATCATTACGACTCACTCAACACATATTTTGAACAGTAAGATTCAATCAGGAAATACACTTAATAATATTAGTTATCTAGGTCAAGCAGGAGCAAATAATATTATAAAAAATATAAGTGATGAAGCAATAATATCTGGTAGAGATATTGACAAAAAAGCTTATGAATATATCAAGAAATATTTAAGGCTAGAGCTATCAGATATTTTCTTTGCCGATGCAGTCATTTTAGTTGAGGGTGTCTCAGAAGAAACCTATTTAAGATATGAAATTGATAAACATCCAAAATTGAAAAATCATCATATTAAAGTTTTTAGAATTGATGGAGCGTATGCTCACCAGTTTATTAGTTTATTAGTTTTGTTAAAAATCAAAACAGTTATTTTTACAGATTTGGATTTAAAAAGATCTGAAGATGAAAAGAAAATTGATATAAAAGATAATGATGAACCGGATGTGATTCCGTCTAATATTCCTGATTTAAGGGAAAAATATCGAAATATAGAAAGTTTTTTAACTACCAATGGAACTATACAGTATTTTATAAAAAAAATGCTGAATAAAGACGAAGCTAAATATGATGAGTTCAATAAAGAGATAGTTGAAATACTAGATAATAAAGAAGAGTTGATTATTGAGTATGAAAATATTTCCATGTATTCTCAAGGCAAAATAAATGGATATTATGCTACTAGTTTTGAGGAGGCGATTGTTTTAACAAATTCAGTAGATGAGGAGCAAAATAAATATAAGAAATCTTTGATTAAACTTTTAAAATATGTTCACCCAAAAATGAAATATTTTGAATTTCTTGATGAAAATTCAGAAATAGCTAACAAGTCATATATGTATCAAATAAAATTATCTGATGGGAAATCAAAATTTTCTACTGGAATTGTGTATCTATCAGTAGATGCTGAAGTATCAGTACCTGCTAAAGAGTTTAGTATCAAACGACCTAAGTATATTGAATCGGGTTTGGCTTCCCTTTGTGATTATTTCAAGGAGTAACTAATGGCATATAAAATTAGTTCAGAAAATAAAAAATTAGAGTTAGATATTCAGAAAGAGATTAATGAATGTTTAGATAACTTTGAGAGTTTTTGTTTTGATGCTGGTGCTGGTGCAGGGAAAACCTATGCACTACAAAAATCAATTGAACATATTTTGAAGGTAGAGGGAGAAAATTTAAAGTTACGAAATCAAAAAATTTTATGTATCACTTACACTAATGCCGCAAAAGATGAGATTCTTAATCGAATTGGTAGAAATTCATCAGTAATGGTGTCTACGATTCATGAGTTTTTATGGGGATATATTTCTATACAACAAGAATTATTGACTAGAGAACATAAGAATAAAATTATAGACGAACTCCATTTAATTCAACAAAAGATAGATGATAGCCCTCTTTCTAGTAGTTTAGATCAGAGTGAATTCCAAAAAAATATCTGTGATGAAGGGTTCCTAAAAATCTTTTATAATACACCTAGTAGCCCAGCAAAAGATTTCAAAGAGAAGATTATAAGTTATAGTAAATACTTTGAACAGTATTTAAGTAGTGTTGAAAAATTTAGTAGTTTAGTCAAGAATATTAACAAAAAGTGTAAATTTGAGATAACATTAAAGGAAATTGAAGAAAAAAAATCACAAAAGATTATTTATAACCCAGTTCAAAACCGAGATAAGCTTGAAAGTTATGTCATTAGCCATGATACGTTATTACGATATTGTAAAAATATCATTACTAGTCAGAATATATTAAAAAGATTATTTTCAGATAGGTATCCATATGTTTTAGTAGACGAGTATCAAGATACAG
>NZ_KV794508.1:4098-28282 GCF_001808785.1 Streptococcus sp. HMSC077D04
TTTTAGTAGACGAGTATCAAGATACAGATGGAAAAGTTATTGATATAATGGATAGCATCAGGGAATATTCAAATACTAACAAAAAATTTATAGTAGGTTTTTTTGGAGATTCTTTACAAAGCATTTATGGTTCGGGGATTGGGATTCTTCCAAATAAACATGAATATAAAATCATTGAAAAAAAATTTAACCGACGTTCTTCTAAGCAGATTGTCGAGTTAATTGAAAAAATTAGAAATGACAATTTTGGGCAGCAATCTATATATACTGATTTTGATAATGGATCTTATAATTTTTATATCTCAGGTGATGATTTTAATATAGATACTTTTTTACAGGAAAATCACCTGATTAATAATACGGCCTGTCTTCTTATGAAAAATGATGATATTTCCAAAGCAAGAGATTTTGATGAAATATTATCAGTATTGAAAAAGTTCCCTCGATTTAGTGGTGCTAACTTTGAGAATGTGTCTAATGAATTTTTACAGAAAAATTTACAGCATATGGGATGGTTTTTGAGAGAGATTTTAACTTTCATAGACTTCATTCAAAAGGTAAGGGATGATAATTCAACGGTTAGGGAGATTATTCAGTTTATAACATCGAATAAACCAAAACTAACATTTGCAGTAATGAAGCAATTTATTGGTAATTTGAGAGAGCCTAACCTATCTACATTATCAATTGATAGATGCATTGATGAAATTGCAAATATTCAGGAGCCAATCTCAGGTAATGATATTCTAAAAAAAATATTCTTGATAGATGATACCGCCGAGAACATTTTGTTGAATATAAAGAATCGTGCTTATGATTATTTTTACTATTCTCAAGATTCGGAGGAATCAGAAAGAGAAACGGCAGTTGTTGATGAATTTTTTAATCTAGATATTTCTCAATTTATAAAGTGGTATAATTATATTTTTGATGATTCGAAACAAGAGAGTATTAGTTACTATACCTTGCATGGTTCTAAGGGATTAGAATTTGATAATGTAGTTGTTGTATTACAAGATAATTTTGCTAGAAAAAATGATTATTGTAAATATTATTTTGAAAATTATGGGAATCCAGATTGCTTGGATAAACGCTTTAGTGAAGTTCGTAATTTGCTTTACGTTGCTTGTTCCAGAGCTAAATTAAATCTTCATGTAATTTATATTTGTAGTTTAAAAAAAAATATATTAGAAAATATTAAAAGTATTTTTGGTGATATTAAATATATAAACACAAACTAATTTTTATTAGAATTAGAGAGGTTGGGTAAAAAATCTTTAAAATCAATAAAACGTATAGTATCAGGTATTAAAGACTTTATATTATGCGTTTTTTGTGGGAAGATTTACTACATTTTTTCCTGAAATTAAGATTTTGCCCAGTCTTTTTAGAAAGTAAATTAGAAAATTCAGACAAAGTTGCGTCCTTATTTGGAAATCATCAAGGAGTTAATGATGTAAATTATGAAGCAGTTTTTCAAAAGCGTAAACAAGCACCTATGACAGAATCAAATCCTAGTTCTAAACCTAAAGTTACAGAGGTTAGAACAGGAAAAGAGACAGATATCACTACAAGTTATCAGGAACATCTTAAAAGACTTATTGAGGATAAGAATAGTGATATAAAAAGTAGACAAATGAAAATTGAATAGCTACATACTTTGATTGACACAAAGAATAAAGACAATAAGAAATTACAGTCCATTTATGATGCGATTTCGGAATTACACTAAGCAGTCCTGATAGGCTGCTTTTTTTGAGAGGTTATAGATGCTTACAACATTTTAAAAAAAATCAAGACAATAGTGATATATTTAAGAAGCTAATTCATCGACTATCTGATATGTCCGTCCAAGATTTTGAAAAAATAGATTGACTGTTTGATATCATTTTCACTCCAGATCAAGAATCAAAGCAACTAAAAACAGAATCAACTTATAGAGAAGAAACTTTGGATGACACATTAAAGGTAGCTAAAAATCAACTTCATAAGGAACAATTGGCAAAGAATCTAGAGATATTTAGGAAAGATGGAATGAAATAAATAGTTTTATAAAATTTCCAAAATATCATTGGAAACAACAAAAAAATTGACAATATTAATTTGTTAGATTATAATAGAATTACATACCGACAGTATGATAGAAAGGAGATATGATGGCAAGGAATAGAAACTCACATGAGACTAGAAAAAAAATATTAGAAGTTTCGAAAGACTTATTTTTAGAAAAAGGATTTGATAATACCTCAATACAAGATATAATCGATGGGTTAGGTGGGTTGACGAAAGGTGTTATTTATCATCATTTTGAGTCTAAAGATGAAATATTGCAATCAATCATTAGCGAAAATAATCAAGAAATTTTAAATTATAATTGGAGAGGAGATACTGCATTAGAAAAAATACAAAATTCTTTGATGGATGCGTTCTCTAATTTAGAACAACAAAGATTAGTATACTCAGTCTCAATTATGCTAAGAAGTCCACGTTTATTAGGAGAGCAGTATTTAAGTTTATTTTCTGATTTTTTACCAGAAATTAGGAAAAGAGTTTATGAAGGTGTTAAAGATGAATCAATAAAAACAGAATATCCGGAAGAACTAGCAGATTTAATCGTTTTGACGCTAGATGTTTGGATTGGATTCCAGATTTCTGTTTTTTCAGTAGAAGAATTAAAACGAAAAATGAATTTCATTAAACTGACTTTTGAAGGGCTAGGAGTAGAATTGATTTCTGATGAAATGATGGAGGTGATTTTCCAATTATTTGATCACTTAAAAAGTGCAAAATAGTCTTATGATATGATTCTTAATAATGCCTTTATATTGAAACATTGTGGGTTTAGTTAATTATTGTAAATATTTTACGTATTTTATATTTTAAAAAATAGCATACTCTATGTATGTTATTAAAATATGGTTTTACATACTCTTAGTATGTTTGTTTTTTAATATTATTCATACCGAAAGTATGTCTGAAATTTTGTTTGTTAAAAAATTTATTTTAAATATGTGCTGAGAATAGTTTTAATAATCTAGCCTATATTTACTTTTTGGAGGAAAAATCTATGTTGTCGCTTATTAAAATTGAATTAAATAAGGTTTCGAAATCTAAATTATTTTGTGCTTGGTTAGGTACTATATTTATAGTATTAGGTATTACAGGAATCATAATCATGGGGTTAGGTACTGATAATAAATTAGGAGAATTCGTTGGACAGAATGCCAATAATATTAGAATTACTGATAAATGGGAAGGTTGGGCAATTGCAACATCATTGTTTGCATCTTTATTTACCAAAGCAGCATTTTTGATTTTTGAATCTTATTTATTGTCTACGATTATTATTGATGAATTTAAACGAAGAACAATTTTTCAGCTGTTTTCCTATCCTGTTTCTAAAATAAAGTTACTATGGGGAAAAGTGCTTACAGTAATTCTGATATCATTTATTGCTCATTTTACTGCACATTTAGTGATTCAATTATTAATTAAATTAGTTGCAGTTTTAACTGAATCAAATTATATCCCCGTAGCTAATCAAATGATTAACTTAGCTGGAATTACGTTTGGAACGGTATTAATCGGAATACTACCTTTTGTTTTAGGCATGATTAGGCATTCAATAGCTATAACTATGCTTTCAGGACTTGGTTTAGCAGCGTTACTTTCGAATGTAAGTCCAGGAAGTTTAACGAATAATTTTGTTGATAACTTATTCTTCTTAATATTTGCTAGTTTCATAAGTTTAATGATTGTTTCATTTTTAATTTATAATATTTCAAGAAAAGATATTAATACCAAGTAGTATATCTGAGTTTAATGGAAGGAAAAGAATTATAATGACGAATATAAATTATAAATTAACAAAAGTTCAAGAAAATTTATTAAATATTGAGAACTTAAGAGAAGTTAAAGAAATCAACAATATCTGCGCATCATTGGAAATTCCAGCAAAATATACAACTGATGAAATATTATTCTCTTTAAATATTATGTTGAGAAAAATTGATCATTTAAGAATTGAGGTATTATCAAATAAAGAGCAATACATCAGAAGTTATCAAGAATTTAATAATATATTAATTAAAAAATTTGAAAGTGTAAGTGAATTGGACAGCTTTATCGAAGTATGGAAGAAGGACTCCATATTTGATTTCAAGAAACCACTTCATGAATTTCTTATAGTAGAAATAAATGGTGTAAAAAAGCAGTTATTGATAAAATTTCATCATTTAATTTCTGATATTCAATTCATTACCCAATTTTCAAACACTTTTGTAGGATTATTGTTAAACGATATAAATATTGAAGAGGTGTCAGGAAGTTATTCCCAAAAAACTATTCTAAATCAAGAAGAAACAATAGAATTTTGGGAAAAAGAGTTAGAAAGTTTTGAAGGGGAAAATCTTTATAAGGAAAATTCGAAAAATTTAGGAACTGAAGTAATAAAAGAGATTATTCCTCAAGAATTAATACGTAAATTTGAAGAATCTAAAATTTCAAAGGATACTACTCTTTTTGACTTTATTTTAGCTGGAGTAATCTTTTCTAAAAAAGTTAAGACGTTTACATCTGGAGCTAGTGTTGGGCTAGCAGTAACGCAGAATGATGGTTGGAATTCAAATACTAGCTTATTACCCATTATTCCTAAAATAGATTTAGAAACTTCAATTAAAAAATATATTTTGGATGTATCTGAAAAAAAAGCAATTATAAAAAAATTTTGTGATTATACCATATCAGAAATGATAGAAAATAATGGAATTGAATCATTTGAATCATTGACCGATATATCGTGCATGGAGATGAATTATGAATTAAAGCACAGATATCTAAAGTTAGGATTTAAGTTTAAAGTGATTGGTAGTGGTAGTAGGACAAATCCATTAACAATTATGATTAATTATATGAATGAAAAACCGTTTATTTTATACGAGTATCAAACGTTTTCAATAAAATTACCAGAACTTCAAAGATTACATTTGTTTATTATGTATATTTTAGAGCAGTTTATTGATAACATTGATAAAAAACTTGCTTCTGTACCCTTACTAAAAAAACAAGAAGAAGTTTATTTTGAAAAACGTGTTAAAGACTTTAATAAGAGTGAAACAATTACGGGGCTATTCAAAAAACAAGTAGAGAAGTTTCCTAATAAGATAGCTGTAAGATACAATAAGGAAGGTGTAACATTTAAGGAATTAGATAAAAAATGTTCTGAATTAGCTAATTTACTAATCAATAAAGGGGTATGTTCTGGACAAGTTATCGCATCAACTTTAGTAGGAATTGATGCAATTGTAGCAATTTTTGCAATCCTTAAGGTTGGAGGCATTTATCTGCCCGTAGATAAAGAAAATCCTTTTGAGAGAATAAAATATATATTAAGTGATAGTTTGTGTAAATTACTAATCACTAGTGATGAAGAATTATCAAATTCTCTTAAAATAAACACTATCATATATGATAGCCTATTAGTAGAAAAAAATACTAATCTAAATTCTTTTCCCAACATAACTTCGGATAATCTTGCATATATTATCTATACTTCAGGTTCTACAGGAGTACCGAAAGGTGTGATGATAAAACATAGTTCAGTAATAAATATGTGTGAGGCATTGATAAATGATATCGGAATTGAAGAAAATGATATAATTCAACAATTTGCAAGTCATTCTTTTGATGCTTCTATACTAGAAATTTTTGGAGCTCTTTTAAATGGTTGTACTCTAGTAATGGTTAATCATGAAGAAAAACAAAATCCAAATTTACTGCAAGATATGTGGGATACTGAAAAAGTAACATTTGCAATTATTCCACCAGTATACATGCAAAATCTTGATACAAAACGTGAAACTACATTAAAATATTTAATGACTGCTGGTGAGGAAGCTAATTGGAATTTTATATTAGAATGGAAAGACAAAGTAAAATATTTTAATGCCTATGGACCAACTGAAGCGACAGTTTGGACTTCCACATGGGAATATAGAAATTTTGATACTAATTTATCTGTTCCGATAGGTCGTCCTATACAGAATGTAAGTTGTCATGTTTTTCAAGGAATTCAAGAATGTGGGCTTGAAATTCCTGGTGAACTGTATATTTCAGGAGATAGCCTTAGTGTAGGATATATTAACAATGATTCTAAAAATGAAAAAAGTTTTTTGTTACATCCTAGAACCAAGGAAAAAATGTATAGAACAGGTGACATAGTTTATTGGAATTCAGAAAAAGAATTAGTATTTTGTGGGAGAAAAGATAATCAGGTGAAAGTAAGAGGTCACCGTATAGATTTGTCTGAATTGAACTCAATAATCTTAAAACAAAATGAAGTAAAAGAAGTTTATTCATGTATAACGAATCTCAATTCTAAGAATTCAGAAAAAGAAGTTGTTGTGTATGTAGTTTTGCAAAATCCCATAGATAAAAATACGTTTCGTAAAAAAATTATAGATCAATTGCCAACCTATATGCAACCTCATCATATTATTGAAATAGCTAAGTTACCGATGACCTTGAATGGAAAAGTTGACAAAAAATCTTTACCTAGTATTATAAGAGAAAGTAAAGTAAGTTTACTGGATACGATTGATAATTCTACAAAAAAAGATATCATTGAAGTCTTCGAGGAAATACTAAAAATTACGATTGAGAATGAAAATATTGATTTTTATTCTTTAGGAGGGGATTCAATTAAGGCAATCAGAATCGTCTCGAAGCTGAAAAATCGTGGCTATAAACTTAGAACTAACGATATAGTCGATTCTAAAAGTATTGATGAAATCATATTGAGATTAGGAAATACCAATGAAGAGAAGTTAATCAGTCAGCCATTTGAAAGCGATATAATACTAAGCCCAATTCAAAAAGAATTTTTCCGAAAGGATTTCTTTGTCAAGGAACATTTTAATCAATGTGAAACATTGTATATAAATAGTTCGTTAAATGATTTAGAAATTAAGTCTATATTTAAAGAGTTGACCGAAAATCACATACTATTTAAGGTCAATTTTGATCAAAATAATCAACCGTTTATAAATAGAGGTAGAGAATTATTTTTATTTGAATCCCATGATTTTAAAGATTTGAATTCCGACGAATTTAATATAAAATTCAAATTAATTTGTGAAAAAATCAAAATAAATTTGATTTAGAAAATAGTCCACTTATTAACATTGTGTTGTTTAAGTCTTCTACAGGGAGTTATATTTTTATAACTATTCATCATCTAATAATTGATGGTGTTTCTTGGAGATTATTAAACGATGAACTCAATACCATATTCACAAAAAGAATAGAAAACAGAGAGATTGATCTCCCTAGAGAGAATATTACCTTTTTTGAGTGGGCTAGAAAATTAGATAAATACCAAACTAGGATACTGAAGGAGGAAAAATCATACTGGGATAAAATTAATAATGATTTAGAAAAAATAAATTCTTCAAAAACTAAATTATCAATTAATAATATAAACTCCAAGAAAATTACTATTGACATGGATGATAGTCTATTTCTTACGGGAAATTCTAAGCATGCATATAGAATAAATGATATTTTTTTGGCAGCACTTATAAAAGCAGTCAATAGTGACACTTTAGCGCTTATGTTAGAGAGTCATGGTAGAGAATCAATAGAACAAAATATTGAAAATGATTCCATGATAGGTTGGTTTACAAGTATCTATCCTGTTATTTTTGAGAATAAAAAAGATTTTGATGACTTACTAGCAAGTGTTTCTTGTATAACTAAGAGAATTCCGAATAGAGGTTTAAATTATTTAGCTTATAAAGATCAAAAAATATCTAACTATGAGAAAGTATTTGAACCATTGATAGTTTTTAATTATTTAGGTGATTTTCAGGAAAATTTAGAACACATAAAATTGGTTCATTTAGATATGGGAGATAGGAATTCAAAATCAAATCATTTATGGTTCCCATTAACTATAACTGGACAAAGTATTAATAATAATCTATTTTTTGAATTTAAATTTGAACAAAGTTATTTTTCAATTTCTGAAATAGAAAAAATTGCTGATAGATTCAAGAATAACATACATACAATTATTGAAAAGATAAATAGTCAAGACTGTATGGCAAAATACGGTGATTGTTCTTGGAGTAAGGAAGAGTTACAATCTACAATTGAGACAACAAAAATTAATGGGTTAGAAATAGAAAAAATATATCCCTTATCATATATGCAGGAAAATTTTCTTTTTAATAAAATGCTAGATAAACAGGATAAATATATTGTTCAAGTAGTGATGAATGTTTATAAAGAATTAAAAGAAGAAAAAATTTACTCTGTTATGGAGAAAATGGCAAGTCGTTTCGAAATTTTAAGAACTGCAATTTTTTATAAACAACAAAAAGTTGCAAGAAATGTGCAGTTTGTTGAACGAAATATACCTGTAACTTTTGAAGATTTTGATGGATTTGATTCTCAAACGATTGATAAACAAATTAAAAAATATATTGCTAAAGAGAAGAAAAGTTCTTGGGACTTCGAGAAGGATCCACTATTTAGAGTACATGTTATAAATATTGGAGAGAATCAATCAAAACTTATTTGGTCATTTCATCATATCATAATGGATGGATGGTGTTTAGATATTATTAATAATTTATTTATTCAATTATATGAAGAAATTGACTACCAAGAAAATCAAAAAATATCAGAGTATAGTGATTTTGTTGAGTTACTCGATAGCAACAATGAAATTAAAACAAAATATTTTTGGGAAAATTATCTTGAAAATTTTGAAGGACTTCCAATATTACTCCCAGAGAAAGATAACTCGTATAAAAAAATCAAGAAAAGTGATTTGGACGAAGTTGGAATTAAACTAACTTTAGAATTAACCGAATTAATACAAAATCTTGGAAAAAAAATAAAAGTAGGCGTAGGTACTATTTTAGAGTCTGCTTGGGGGATTGTGCTACAGGCTTATTCAGCTTCCAATGACGTTGTATTTGGGAAAATTATATCTGGTCGTGATGTTCAACTTCCTGGAATTGATAATATGGTAGGACTATTTATTAATACTATACCAATCAGAATAAAAACTGATCCAAACTTAAGCGTATCCCAATTACTTAAATATCAACAAAGAAAAAATTATTTGGTAAACGGAAATGAAATGATTTCACTTTCAGAAATTAATAATCTAATTGATCAAAAAATTAGTTCTTTGTTTAGTTTTGATGTCTTCAATGATAGTCACCCTGAATGGATGAAACATGAAAAAACATTTGAACAGACTGACTATACATTAAATTTGTCAATTATTCAAGAAGAAAAACTATATATAAAAATGATGTATGATTCTAACAAATATTATGAATCTACTATCATTGATATGCTTAAGAGATTTAAGTTTATACTTGAACAATTTGTGGAAAATGAAAATCAACCTTTGAGAGATATTAAATTTTCTTGGAAAGAAGAAGAAAAGATAATAGAGGAATACTCACAAAATATACAGCCTTCAATTAAAGTAGAAAAAAATATCGTTTCACAGTTTAAAGATATTGCAAATAAATTTATGAATAAAGTTGCTTTAAATTTTTCTGGTGAAACTATGACTTATGAAGAATTAGATAATAAGTCGACAGCATTGGCTCTACAGTTAAGAAAAAGCGGTATTAATCAAGGAGATTATGTCCTTTCTCTACAAGAAAAAGGTATGGAACCAATAATTTCATTTTTAGCCATATTAAAAATTAATGCTGTATATGTACCATTAGACATTAGTGTTCCTAAGGAGAGATTTACTTACATTCTTGAGGATTCAAAAGCTCAATATATACTAATAAATAATACGTTAAATGATGAACGTAAAAGAATTATAAAGGATAAATCGATTAATGTAATTTCTGTTGATAAGAATTTGTTATTAGAAAATAAATTTGAATATATTGAATATGATTATCCTTGCGAAAATCTGGCATATATAATATATACATCAGGTACAACAGGGAAACCAAAAGGAACCCTTATTTCTCACAATGGAGCTGTTAATATGGCATTGGGAATGAATTTGGAGTTTGAATTTAAGAATTCCTCTGAAGTATTGCTCCAATTTGCTAGCTTAGCTTTTGATGCCTCGATATTAGAGATACTAACCTCACTATTGAATGGACACACGCTAGTGATTGTTCCTGAAGAAAAGAGATTGAATCCAGATTCAGTTACTCAAATAATGAATGAATTTAAAGTAACCTGGGCGGTTTTACCTCCTGTCTTTGTAAATGAATTAAATCCTGAAAAACTAGTTACTTTAAAATCACTTAAGACAGCAGGGGAAGAAGCAACATGGGAGATAGTAGATAAATGGAAGAATCACCTATCTTATGCGAACGGTTATGGTCCAACGGAAGCAACTGTTTGGTCGACAACCTGGTTTGAAAATCGTGAAAAACTACATAAAAAAATTCCGATTGGACGACCAGCACCAAATGTTAGATGCATAATATTCCAGAAAGAAAAAGTTTGTGGGTTCGGTATGGTAGGTGAATTATGCATTTCTGGACCTGGAGTTGCTATTGGATATCTTAATAATGAAACTTTAACTAATGAGAAATTCTTTTTGTTTGAAGGTGAAAAATTCTATAGAACTGGTGATTATGCAAGGTGGCATTATGACGGAAATATTGAATTTCTAGGCAGAATGGATAAACAGATTAAAATAAGAGGAAATCGTGTAGAACTATCTGAAATAGAAGACAATATTAAGAATATAGCATCTATTATAGATTGTGTAGTACTCGCCAAGGGAGAAGGAGCAAATAAAGAATTAATTGCTTACCTTATTACAGCAGATTCTTTTGACACAATAACCTTAAGGAACAGACTTTCATCTGTAATCCCGTCTTATATGATTCCTTCAAAGTTTATTAAAATTAAAAAAATACCTTTGACTGCCAATGGAAAGATTGACACTCCAAGATTATTAAGTTTGACTGATGTTAAAAATGAAACTGAAAATAATGAACTTTCTAAATTAATTACTTCTTCAACCTTCAGAGAAGTACAAGCAGTCTTTTCTGAAATTTTAGGAATAAATAACGTGAAAATTTCAGATGATTTCTTTGTTCTAGGAGGACACTCAATAAAAGCTGCAAGACTAATAAATCGTTTAAATAGCAATTTTTCTCTACAGATTAAATTAGAACAATTCTTTGAATCTCCAACGATATCATTTATTTTAAGTCAAATTGAACAGTCAAATAGTCAAAAAAAACCTAAAAAAACAATAAATCTTGATAAATCAGAAAATCTTAATATCGTTCAAAATAATTCAGTAGTTTCTACTACTTCAAATAACTACAGTATTTTTCAAGCTACAGATACACAAAAAAGAATATACGCTTTACAAATGGTTCATAAAAGTTCAACAAGTTACAACATGCCTTTACTATTAAAAAGTAATGAAAGACTTGATCTGAATAAACTGAATAATACATATAAACAAATTTTAGATAAATTTGAAATTTTAAAATCTAATTTTCATATGCATGATGATAAATTAATGCTGGAAGTCAAAAATCATATTTCTAGTGAAATAAAAATGATTTCATGTGAAGAACAAGAAATCGAAAATGTATTTAGTAGTTTAGTAAAACCATTTGATTTGGAAAATGATTCATTAATAAGAATGAATATTCTGAGAACAACTAAAAACGATTATGTCTTTATTGATATTCATCATTCAATAAATGATGGATATTCTACATCGTTATTCACGTCAGAACTTATGAAGAAGTATAGAGGAGAACAAACATTACCAGTATTGATGCCTTCTGCAGAATTAAATGATTTATTAAACAATGAAAATCTGGACTCTTCAGATAACTATTGGAAAGAAACTTTTAGTCAGAAGCCTACTTTGTTAGATTTGCCGCTAGATTTTCCAAGAGTTTCTAGAGGAAATGAAAGTGGTGATGAAATTTTAATAGAAATAGACAAAAATTTAAAAAAGAATATTGACAATTTTTGTTCTAGCAATAGTATAACTCTATATATGTTCTTTGCTTCATTAACAATGTATTATTTAAGTATACTCACTAATCAAAGAGATATTATTATTGGAACAGCAATAAATTCAAGATTATTTGAAAAATCAGAAAACACATTTGGTATGTATACTAACACTCTACCTCTAAGGGGAACGATTAATCAAGATGATGATTTTGCTACTATTATACAAAAAACAAAAAAAGTAGTATTGAAACTATTTGAAAACCAACTATATCCTTTAGATAGAATCATAAAACTTCATAATAGTAACACTGATTATACAAGAAATCCATTATTTGACGTATTTTTAGCATTTAATAAGGTAAAAACACTAGAAGATGGTTTTTTGAAACAAATCCCTATAAAATCCAAAACATCACCATTTGATATCACAATAGATATCTTAGAAATAGATAGTACATTAACAATTAGATGGGAATTCAAAAAAGCTATTTTTAGGAAAGAGACTATAGAAAGGTTATCTAATGAATATTTAACATTATTAATGGAAAGTATAAACACTCCAATTGTTAAATCTGAGAAAACAGAACAGATAAAAGCAGTTATAGAAGGTGTATTAAATAATAAAGTCATTTTTTCTGAGAGTTTCTTGGAGCAAGGAGGAGATTCTATTAAAGCAATTAGGATTTCTTCAAAATTAGCTGAAAAATCGATCATTCTAGATTCTGATAAAATATTGGGCTGTAATAATTTATATGAATTATTACAAGATTCTCAATCAATAGAAAACTCAAAAGATAATAGTGATTTAATTTACATTTTAAAAAGTGAGTTAAATGAAAAAGATTTAGACTTAGAAAAAGATTTTCTGTCTCAAGGGGGAGATTCAATAAAAGCTATACGAATAGCATCTAAATTTAAAGAAATTGGATTTAAAGTTGAACCTGAGGAAATACTTCAATCAATTTCTTTAAAAAAGTTATTTCATACTAAAAATGAAATAGGCATTATTGAAAATAATTCAGATGATAATATTCTCATTTCACCTATTATTGAAGAGTTTTTCTCTCAAAACTTAAAGAATCCCAATTTCTTCAATCAATCAGTACTTTTAGAACTGAAATTTGAAGACAAATATGAAGATATAATCAAAATATTTGACAGATTAACTGAAGAACATTCGATTTTTAAAGAAAACTTTAGTGATTCTAAAATAAGTAGTAACAGATTTATAGAAGTAAAACGTCCATCTTATAAAATTGATTTTATAGAATGTACTGATAAGGAATTCATAAAAAATTGTAAATCATATTGTAATAATGCTCAAAACAAATTCGATATATCTTCAACTCCTCTGCTAAGTTTAGTGTATTTTAAAACTGAAAAACGAGTTTTACTATTCATTTGTGCACACCATTTAGTTATTGATGGCGTGTCATGGAGAATATTATTAGATGATTTTATTTATTTGCAAAATCAGCTTAATCAGAATAAAGAATTGACTCTACCATATAAAACAATGGACTATAAAAGCTGGTTAAATGAACTACAAAAACACGGTGATTCAGAAGAGGTAACAGGGGAACTTTCTTATTGGAATAATGTAGTTTCTAAGATATCAGAAGGAAAAATTCAGCTAGAAGAGCCCAGAGATAAGCAATTTGAGGGGAATCCGTTCAAAAAAATTAAAATATCTATATCAGAAGATGAGACTAAATCTCTTCAAAAACTTTGCAATCCCAGAGATGACATACAGATAAATGATCTATTATTAACCGCCCTCGCCTTTGCAATGAATAGTATAACTAATCAAAAATTACTATCATTAAATTTAGAAGGACATGGGAGAGAATCTATTAATAATATTTCTAAAGTAGATAGAACAATAGGTTGGTTTACTACAAATTATCCACTAATTTTAGATTGCTCTGATAAAGATATTTGGGATTTATTGAATAAAACTAAGGCAGCAATTAGAAGAATACCAAAAAAAGGATTTAATTTTGGAATTCTTAAATATTGTAAGAGAATATTG
Source organism: Streptococcus sp. HMSC077D04 (assembly GCF_001808785.1). Lineage (GTDB taxonomy): Bacteria > Bacillota > Bacilli > Lactobacillales > Streptococcaceae > Streptococcus > Streptococcus mitis_BX. The sequence continues at coordinate 18,122 of NZ_KV794508.1, forward strand.
AATTCAAATGAAATGTCAGAATGTTCATTTAACTTTATGGGGAACATAGACAACAATTCTAGTTCTTTAGTAATGTCAGATTATGATTTTGGAAATTCAATGGATGAAAATAATACTCTTTGGTCTCCCCTTAACTTCAATGGTATTATTCAAAATAAATGTTTAAAATTCATAATTGACTTTAATTCAAATAAATTTAAGAAATCAGATATTGAAGAATTAGGTAAGAAATTTAAAGAAGCTATACTATCATTTATCAACAATAATGATAGAGGAGAACTTTTACCACTGACTCCTTCTCAAGAGGGGATACTATTTCAAAAGTTAACCAATGACAATCCCAATCTCTATTCCACTCAGACTTTATTTGAAATATTAGGAAATAATTTGGATCTTGAGTCTTTAAAACTGGCACTTAGTAAGCTTTCAACCAAACATCCAGCATTATCTATGAGAATCGTTGAGAGTGATTCGGGATCATATTTACAGAAAGTTGATGAAATCAAGGATATATCCGTAACGGAATTTGATTATTCTAATAGCACCATAGATTTAAATGAAATTCTTACAAAGGTGAAGTCTATAGAAATGAATAAAGATTTCTATTTAGAGAAAGGTAATTTATTCAGAGCAATAATTATAAAAGCTAACGACCAAAAAACATACTTATTGCTGAGTTTCCACCATATAGTTTTTGATGGCTGGTCTTTGGCAAATTTATTGAAGACACTGTCGATTACTTACAAATACTATGTTGATAATGAATATGTAAAATTAGATAGATATTTATCTAAAAAAGATAATTATCAAAAATATTTAAAATTTATTGGAGGAATAGAAGATAATAATGGAAAAGAATACTGGGTGAACTTACTTGGGGATTATGATGGTGAATCTGATTTTAAAAATTTGGAGACAAATGTACATAATAGATCATTAAGCGGTAATTTGCGTCACAACGTTCCTAAATATGTCTACGATAAACTCACGCATTTGAGTAGTAAACTATCAGTGACAAGAAATACTATTTTAGAAGTTGTCTGGGGTTTGTTAATTCAAAGGTTTAACTATACTAGTGACTCTGTTTTCGGAAAGGTTGTTTCTGGTAGAAATTTTGAAATAGAAAATATTGGTTCAATTGTTGGAATGTTGATTAATACTATACCAACAAGAATTTCTGTGGAGAATAATGAAACTATTAAAGAGCTTATTTTGAAAAATAAACAACAGCTTATTCAGGGACAACATTATCAATACGTAAGCCCATCGGAAATACAAAAGTTGTTAGGTAGAAGAACACCATTATTCTCAACAGTATACTCTTATTCAAATTTTGTTTCAGATAATCAATTATTTGAATTTGTCAATGGTATAACCTTACAGGTGTGTGAGGGCGTTGAGAATCCCAGTTATGATATATCTTGTATGATTCACGATACTGGAGACTATATGTCTTTTCAATTGTCATTTAATATTGAAAAATTCTCAGATGATACTATTAATAATCTCCTCCAAACAATGGAAAATATTTTAGAGTATATTTGTTTTTATCCTGAACATAAAGTAAAAGATATTCAAGTACTAAATCAGGAGCAATTAAGAAAGTTATACCTAAAAAATCAAGAGAACCAAAAAGAAATATGCCTTGCTAATATTCCTGAAGCTATTAGTCAAAATGCAATACATAATCCAGAAAAAACTGCTATTTTCTATTTAGATGAAAAAATTTCATTTAAGGAATTGGAATCTAAAAGTAATGCCTTAGCAAACATTTTACTACAAAATGGAATTAAAACTGAGGACAGAGTAGGTATTTATTTATCGAAATCACCAATGGTAATAATAAGTATGCTTGCAGTTATGAAAGCAGGAGCTTGCTGTGTAACTATGGATAAAAGTTTACCTTTTGAAAGAGTTTCCTTTCAATTAGAAGATGCAGGAGTTAAAATACTATTTACAGACGATGAGAAAAGTGGTAATTTACAGAATATAAAAATAATTCAACCAGATCAATGTAATTTAAAAATGAATTCAGAGAAACCTAGAGTTGTTTTGGACAAAAATAATGTGGCTTATGTACTATATACATCAGGATCGACAGGAACTCCTAAAGGTTCTCTAATAGAATATCAAGGATTAATGAATTTATTTGATTATATTGGAGAAAAATTTCAACTAAAAAATAATGCTAGAATTTTACAATTTGCTAGTCTTTCATTTGATGCATCGGTTCTTGAAATATTTGGTGCTTTAGTAAATAATTCTCAATTAGTTATTGTTCCTGATAATATTCGCAATTCACCCGAAGATATAAAGAATCTTATTAATGAAATGCAAGTGACTTTTGCTTTAATACCTCCAGTATTGATGCCTTTCTTCAAACCAGATGAATTAAATACATTAAAATATATTATGAATGCTGGAGATGAAGCAAGTCCTGAAATAGCTAAAGTTTGGAGTCAAAAAATGTGTTACATTAATGGTTACGGTCCAAGTGAAGCTTCAATTTGGACCACAGATTGGACAATTTATAAACTTCAGGACGAATTGAAGAAATGTCCAATTGGTAAACCGATACAAAATGTCAATGTACATATCATGAATAATGGTGTTTTGGTCGGAGATTACATGCCAGGTGAATTATGTATATCCGGTATAAGTCTTTCTCGAGGTTATCTAAATAGAGACGAATTAAATAAGCAAGTTTTTTTTGAAGATAGGTTAATTTCTAAATCCAGAATATATAGAACTGGAGACTTAGTTAGACGATTACCTAATGGCAACATTGAATACTTAGGACGTATTGATCGTCAAGTAAAAATAAGAGGTTTTAGAATCGAACTAGGTGAAATTGAGAGTCAAATTTTGAATATATCTAGTATTAAACAAGCTGCTTGTTGCATTGTCAGTGAGAATAATGATAAACACATTGTTGCATATATAGTTTCGGATAATAACATTTTATCTGCAGAAGTTAAATTAATTTTACAAAAAAAATTACCATACTATATGATTCCAGAGAGAATTGTTAGCATTGATTCGCTTCCAACTACTATTAATGGAAAGGTTGATAGAAAGACCCTTGAAAACTTTGGATTACCCAAAATAGAAAATCTAGCAGAAGATTTAAAAATGAGTTTCCGAGAAAGAGAATTTTGTGAGGTATTGGAAAAAATTCTTAAGATTGATATATCAAACGTTCTTCAGCCCCTATCAAATATTATAAGTGATTCAATTACAGCGATGAGAATTGTCGCAAAATTAAATAAGCTCGGATATATGATTAGTTTAAAAGATATACTTAGCAAAAAATCTATTAGAGATTTACATTTAGAGAATAGTATTGCAACAATTCCAGAAGAAATTACAGAAAAAAAGATAACGCAAAAAAATGAAAGAAGATTATCTAAGCCGTACTCTATAACATATAAGCAGGATTTTAAATCTAAAAATAAATACTCAATATACAAAGCTACTAAAATGCAGCAGTGGATTAAAAAACAACCTATGATCGTTTCTGGAGCAATTTTTGATATTGAAGGAGATTATGACTATACAGATATAATTAATTCATTGAAGAAAGTAGTTAAAGAGAATGGTGTTTTAAGAAGTTCTTATGTTTATATAGATAATGTTTTAAATATTAAAGAGTATCCATTTGATACGGCTTGGGAAATTTCATTTGTTGATCTAAGTGATAGGTGCATAGAAGATATTAAATTAATCTATGAAATTGAGCAAAATCGATTCGAAGATAATGAAATTTTTAAAGAAAATGAACATGCCTGTGAATTAGTACTTTTGAAAGAAAACGATACTAAATATCGCGTTTATTTGAGAATTCATCATATATTTTGGGATGCCTATTCAGCTGAAATTTTTGAAAAAAGTGTTAAAAATAATTTAGAATTTCCAGACCTCAAATCAGATACTATACCTTCATATTCAGAATATGCAAAACTTGTAAATTCAACAGAGGAAGTAAACCATCGAATTTTCTCAATAAAAAGTTTTGAGGAAGTAAGTAATCAATACAAGACAGGTTTTGTAAAAAATAATTCAAAAGTTTTTTCTTCAATCATTGTTAAACCTAAGTTTAGAAAAGAATTGCCTCTTATAGATAATCTATGGGGAGTAATTGGGCGAACAATATTAAGTTATGGTAAACAGTTTAATATTAATAAAGATTGGCCAAGTAAAATGCCTGCTTTTATACTTTTCAAGGGGAGATGTGGGAAATTGGAAAAGTTTTCTAATACTCTTGGAATGTTTCTAGAACTAATTCCAGTCATTGTTAAAAATGGCTCATTAAGTGAACTTGATAACTCTTTACGTTGTCAAGTTGAAGAGTATAAAAATTCTAGAAATATTACATCTTTGGATTTTATTAATTTCATTTATAGTAATGATTACAAGCAAGAAGATGAATTTGAATATGATCATGTACCTGTGGTTAACTTTTTAGGTATTTATGAATTTTTAGAAGGAAACGAATTTTTTTCAAGCATAAAACTGAAACAACTAAAAAAAGGAACAAGTAATAATTCTCTGATAATTTCTATAAAAGAAGAGACTGTACAAGTTGGAATTTATGCTTCTGAAGAAAAAGCTCTCACATTGAAATCCGACATTGAAGGCGAGGTATAGAGATGGGAAATATTGTTGAAATAAAAGAACTTTTTAAAACTATTGCTAAGGAAGAAATTTTAAGTGGTATTAACTTACAAATTTCTGAAGGAGAAATCTATGGATTTTTAGGACCAAATGGCGCAGGGAAAACAACTTTAATGAAATGCATGTTATCCTTATCAACTGTTACATCTGGTAGTATTGAAATCTTTGGAAAAAATTTACAAGATCACAGAGAGGAGATTCTAAGTCAGGTTGGAAGTGTTATTGAAACACCAATTTTTTATGAAAATTGTACTGCAAAAGAAATTTTGGAAATTCACGCGCAATATATGAGGAAAAATATTACCGAATCAGATATAATAAGAGCCTTAAGGATGGTCGGATTAAAAAATACGACTAAAAAAGTAAAAGAGTTTTCGTTAGGAATGAGACAGAGACTTGGTTTAGCTCGGGCTTTCCTAACAAAACCTAAATTGTTAATTTTAGATGAACCAATCAATGGTTTAGATCCAATAGGAATTCAAGAAATTCGGAATCTTTTGTTGTCTCTTTCTAAGGAATGTGGTGTTACAATATTCATCTCAAGTCATATTTTATCGGAAATTTCACAGATAGCAGATAAGATTGGTGTTATCAAAAATGGACAAATGCTAGAACAGGTCTCTATGAAAGAGCTTAGGAGAGAGAATATTGACTTAGAAGAATATTTTATGTCACATTTTCTAAATGAAATTTAAGAATTATGAGGTAGATTAGGAATGAAACAATTGACAAAGTACCATAAGAAGTCTTTTTATACTTTCATGATTTTTAATATACTAGTTCCTTTAACTAATATTGCTTTTGCTTATTCTATTAAAATTATAATTGATAGTGGAATGTCCCAAAATAGGGAAGCTCTAACCCAAGCGATACTAATAGGTGCTATCGTAATATTTATCTATGCCAGTCTTAATTTTATATCCCTTCGATTAAGAAATAAACTTGTTAGGCAGATTATGTCAAGATACAAAAATAAGGTGTTTAAATCTATTTTAGATAGGGATTATAGAGAATTTTCTAAGGAAAAATCAGGGAAATTTATTTCAATATTAACTGAGAACATGAAGAAAATTGAGCAGGATTATTTGCACCAATATTTTAATATTTCAAAAAATATTTCCTTAATGATTTTCTCACTAGTAGCCATGTTTATAGGTAATTGGTTTTTGACCTTATTAGTTATCATTGCTAGCATTATTCCTATGATGATTTCAGGATTTATTGGACAAAAATCAGCCTCTCTACAAAATAGCTCTATGATAGCCGATCAGAAATATTTAGCTAAGGTTAAAGATATTTTAGCAGGATTTCTAGTTATAAAGAGTTTTAATGTGAAAGAGGCTATCGGTAAAGATTACAAAAACGAAAGTGAAAAATTGGATGAGATATATTTCATCAAAGGGAAATTTGATGTTTTATCTAATGTTATTTCTCAACTTTCAGGGATGATTGTTTTTTTAGTAGCCTTTGGTGGAGGAATGTATCTGGTCTTCGGTGGGCATACCACAATTGGGAGTGTTACAGCTATTGTTCAACTAGTCAATTTTGTAGTAATGCCACTAAATGAAATTGGTATGGGAATGAGTAAATTCCGTGAAGGTCAGGCTACACTGAATTCATTTGAGGTAAAAGATGTAATCGAACTTCAAACTGGTAAAACGAAAGAATATTTTGATGATGTCATTTCTTTTTCAAATGTAGATTTTTCCTACCCTAATGCTGAGGAAAAGATTTTTAATAATTTATCTTTGCAGATCAAAAAGGGGGAAAAAATTGCAATAGTAGGTATGTCAGGCAGTGGAAAATCGACTTTACTCAATCTATTACTGCGTTTCTATGATGTAACAAGTGGGTATATCTCAATTGATAATCAAGATTTGCAAGCTATTTCAGCAGAGAGCCTTTATAACTTAATGACTATTGTTCAGCAAGATGTTTATATCTTTGATGATACTTTAAAAGCAAATATTACCCTTAGTCAATCCTTTACTGAAGATGATATAAAAAAAGCTGTACAGCAGTCTGGCTTAGAAAGTTATATTTTAGAAAATGAATTAGGTCTACAAACTTCATGTGGCGAGAATGGATCAAATCTATCTGGGGGAGAAAGACAGAGACTTAGTATTGCGCGTGCTTTAATTCGAAAAACACCAATCTTATTATTAGATGAGGCTACCTCGTCTTTAGATAATAAAGTTACTACTGAAATTGAAAATTCAATTTTAGAAATTCAAGATTTGACGGTTCTTGTTGTTACGCATAAGTTAAATAAGAGCATGTTGAAAAAATACAATAGAATTCTTTTTATGAAAAATGGAGTTATTGTTGAAGATGGTTCTTTTGATAACTTGATGGATAGGAAAGGTGAATTTTATAAATTGGTTGAGTTGAGTGTGTAATGATAATATATTTTTCAAATATCAATATTACTAAATTGGATGAATTCTACATAGAAAATCGTATCCCACCTAACTTTTTGAAAGAAGTGAGAAAATATAAAAAGGTTTTAGATTATAGGAGATCTCTTGTTGCATACTATATCTTATATGAATATCTTTTATTTAACAAAATTATATCTGAGTTTACTCCCGTAAAAATTTTTAAAAATAATCATGGGAAACCCTATTTAATTGGAATTGATAATTGTTTTTTTAATATTACTCATTCGGGAGATTGGGTAGCAGTTGCGATTAGCAATGCTGAAGTCGGAATCGATTTAGAATATAATGAGAGTTTTGATTTTAATGAAGTTATAGATTATGTTTTATCAGAGAGGGAAAAAATTTTTTTCTTACAGCTCTCAGATTCGTTAAAGTGTGAAACTTTTTATAGATTTTGGACACTAAAGGAAAGCTTTGTTAAAGCGATAGGAACAGGTTTAGTTAAATCTATGAATTCTTTCACTACTGAGCTGTGGAGCAACAATATTTGTGTTACTGGGGAGAGGAATTTCAAGTTCTTTGAATTACCTTTTTATGAAAATTATTCTTTTGCTGTTTGTTGTAATATTTGTGATAATATTGAAAATATGATAGAGGTAAAAATATCAAATTAACCATATCATGACCACCCGTCTAACGGGTGGTTTGTCCCAGGGCTATAAGCTCAAATTACCAGCCAGCTCCTAAAGACACTGGCTGGTAATTTGAACACTATAAAAATTTTCCTCGAAAGTTGATTTCTAAGATCAAATTGGAATATTTTAGGATTTGAGGACTGTGGATTTCAAACTCAATTTTGTAACCTAAATTAGGAAACAGAAATATAATAATTAGTCAATGACAATTAGTGTATTATCTTCATATTATTTATTTTCTTCCTTCCTAGCTGTTTGGAGTCAGGCTAATTCAAAATGGAATTGGGAACTTTTCTCGGTCTCATTTTGTAAATAACAAGTGATTTTTTTTAAGAGAGACGGAAAATGTCATTATCAGTTGAAGATAATGACATTAACGCTTAAAATCGAGATTTTGAAAGAACATGCGGCAGATTTTCTGACACGTTTTTATCGCTATCAAAAACAGATGGAAATAAAGATTGACGATGAAGGTAGCTTATGGATTTTGATAAGTGATGATTTATCGTATTTAATTCATACAAAGATTCATTTTAAAACAACTTTTAGAGAAATTGAGAGGTATACGGAATATATAGAGGGAATAGAGCGTACATTGAACAGGTGCGGAAAGACAATGTAGAAAGGGAGAAGTCTATTATATCAACAAACAATTTACCTTGACAACCAAATCTGATATTGATATAATTTACTGAGTTTTTATTGATATTCTTATCATGTAATTTTCTAGTTTTTAGAAAGAGGGGATTTTTTAATGACTAATGATTTAACTAACACTAGTCCTCAATATTTACCTGGAGATTCATTTATTGGCTTTGAAAAGTATTTAGAGCAGTATGGCTTACCAACTGAGAATGTGATAGCTTCTGAGAGTGAGCGTAAAATGATGCATACGATGTTGCCTTCGATATTAGAGAATATGCCTCAGGAATACAAAACAAATGCTCGTTATCTTTCAAAATTTGTAGCAGGTGCAGCAATCGGTCTGTATGATGCATCACTAAATTTTGTTTGGAATGAAGTAATGATAAAAATATATCAAAAAATTATTCATTACGGAGTTGAAATATTTTTTAATTCAGCAGTCAGTGAATCTGATAGAGGACTATATAAAACAGAGGAAGATTTACCACACTTAAAAGATAGAGTTGTTTTAGATAATTGTAAAAAATTAGGTCTAATTTCACAAGCATTATATCTAAGACTGACACATATTTTAGATATGCGGAATCATGTAGGTGCTTCACATCCAAATGATGATCAAATCCGAACAGCAGAATTATTAGGCTGGTTACAAACTTGCATAGATGATGTCATTTCTGAGAAAGTTAATGGTCATGCAATAACTGTAAAGAGCATCATTGATAATACAAAAAATAGAGATACCTATTTTTCACAGGTTGATAAAGAACAATTTGAAAATAGTATCAAAGAATTATCACCGCAGTTTATTGCCAATCTCACAAATACTCTTTTTGGAATATTTGTATCCAAGAATTATGAAGGTAAGTCTATTATTCTAAACAATTTTTTATCTTTATCATTGATAAGCTGGAAATACACTACTGACACATTCAGATATAGTTTAGGAGAGAGGTTAGATGTATTTAGAACTCAATTAGATGAATATAAAATAAATCAATCTGAGTTATTTTTCGAAAAAGTAGGAGGAAAAAAATATTATTCTAAAGATTTGAAAACCATTCAACTCTCTGTGAAATGCGAACAGTTGAAAAATGCTCATTTTAGTTGGGATAATTATGCTAACGAAACTCCTATCGCTAGAGAAATTCTAGAGTTAGCACCCAGTCCATCAGATGTTCCTAATATGAGGAAAGATTTATTAGTAGAAACATTTTTAATTTGTAGAATTGGTAAAAATGTTTCATATCAGAGTGGTGTTTCTCCTGGTGGAAAGTTGTTTTATGATAGATTCTTCCAAAATTCTGATGAAGACATAGTGAAGCGTATCCTTACCTTATTGAGTGATGGTAATATCAACGTTAACGGTCAGATTCAAAATAATAATCTTCTAGAGGTATTAAATTTAATACCCGAGGATATGATTGGTGCACAATATATGGAAGTTTTAGATAATCTTAAAGCTTTTATTAATGATGGTAAAGAAGCTGAGAAGTATTTTAATACTGTAGATTTTAAACGTTTTAAAGATAATTTTCTAGTTTAATAAATTTTCCGAGAGCCTAGGCTCTCTTTTTCATTCTCTCATTTCTCTGTGATAACTTCTCCAAGTTTTTTCCGCTATACTTTTCTAAACTTGTAAAAATCTATGTTAGATTTTCTCTAGGGGTTTGGGGGACGAAGCCACCAAGTTAACTTATCGTTGGCTGTCAAAACTGGAAGGTTTTGGTCGGTTAACGATATGATTTTTGGGATATTGTGGACACAAT
>NZ_KV794509.1:0-684 GCF_001808785.1 Streptococcus sp. HMSC077D04
AAAGCAGCCTTTTCCTTCTTTACATTTGCGGCTGGAAATCCTATAACATGGATAGTAGGAGGATTAGTTTTTCTTCTCTTACTTATGATGAGCTTCTTTTTAGGATTTTCATCTGCTAGTTTGATTCAACAAGATGAATTTGAATTAACAAAAGCTTATACCCACCTAACTTGGGAAGACGCAGAACATACTCGTACAAATGACAAAGGCATTACCTATTACACAAAAATTGATGATGTGATGGGCTATATGAACTTTAAATTCCATGATTACGAGTTAAACAAACCAGTTCACTTATTTAGTTCAGAAACTTACAAGGATTATCTGTCTACTTTGTGGCATGATTTAAACGATGGAGAAGATTTAAAATCCATGCAAGACCTTTATGAAACTCCTAAGTATAAACTATCAAAAGACGATCAAGAGGAAATGAAGGAACTAAAAGAAGAGGGTGTGTATGCTTCCATGCAGGAATTGGACAATCCATTTGAGGGGAAAAGCAACGAAGATAGTCTAACCATGACTTATCGTTATGGCTACTATGATTTAGACGGAAAACCTACCCTTCAGGAGTACATTCTACTAGAAGCGAAGGCTCACCAAAGGATTGTCGCACCAATGGATGGTGTTGTATCTCTAGACGGAGATAATGTTATTCTCACTAACGGAAAAGGAGAGAATGAG
>NZ_KV794510.1:0-363 GCF_001808785.1 Streptococcus sp. HMSC077D04
ACAATAACTTTTCTAGATACAAATCTTAAATATAAAACAAGAATAAGGAATCCCAACATCAATGATATAAATATTAACGACCATAATTTTTCATTACCTTTAGATTCTAGAATCACTGCTATCACTCCCAAAGATATTCCTAAGACTGAACTAATTTGAATAATAGTTTCTATTTGTAACAGAGTGTTTTCTGTCGCCCTACTTACTATTTTTTCAATCAATTTCATATATTACTCTCATTTCACTAATTTTAAATATTTCTTCGCTTCCTGAACATAAAAGAGTTCTGGATTTTCATGGGCAATACTTTCAAACAAACTACGAGAACCAGCTTCATCTCCTTTTAGCTGAGCATTAAGAGCG
>NZ_KV794510.1:463-1747 GCF_001808785.1 Streptococcus sp. HMSC077D04
GAAAACATGATTCGAGCTAGCTTACTTTCTGGCTCAGTAATGTTAAAGTAGTCGTTTGATTTTTTCTTTAAAACAATATCCTCTATAGCTTTTATTATGTTTATTACATTCGTCTTCCTAGCAACCTGAGAATTTGTTCGAACTTTTAATGTAGCTAACATATCGATTTGGTTCGAAATTTCTTCTGCTCTATCAGCATGGATAAGTGAAACAATCTTAAAGTAAATTGTGGATAATTCGATTTCAAATTTCTTATTAAAATTTTTACCCTCAAAATTTATTCGTTCCAAATTATCAAGTGTTTCTTCAAACTTTCCTTGGTAGTATGTGGCTTGGGCAATAGCTAGTAAACAATTTGCATTATTAAACAGTTGTTGAGACTTGACTGAGTGTTCAGCTACATAACGATAATAACTTATGTGCTTGTCGAAATTAATATCTGTCAAAAAGATATTATCTACAGCTAATTTAACCAGTTTATTGTTTAATGAAATCAATGTCTCAAACCCAAAACATACTACCGTATAAGTAATGAATTTCATAAAATTCATTTCCCCACCTTTAAATAATTCAACAACCATGCCTATAAATGATAGGCAAACTATAGGAATTAAGCAAATGTATACTATTTTTGTCAAATTATATAATTTGGGAATTTCAAATCTAGATATTTTCAACGAATAGTTATTTATTATCTCTTTCACCATTATCCTCCATTGTAGAACTTAAATATAAGAAGTCGATCGCAATTACTAGAATCGCTATCAAGACTCCAAAGCCAAATGTCGATGCACTAACTGTATCACCATTAATTAAAGTACCAATAACAAAAACTATAGCAACTACCTCTTTCCCCAGTTTTAAACCTATTCTCCATGATATACCTTCCACAATCCTGTCTCGTTAGTAAATTTAACTGTTGCATAGTCTTGTTTGATCTGATTACTCTCTTTTACTTAATTTAAACGAAAGGTACTAGGAAACATTATTACTTCCTAAATATTTCTTCGCTTCCTGTACACAAAAGAGTTCTGGATTTTCATGGACGATACTTTCAAACAAACTACGAGCACGAACTTCATCTCCTTTTAGCTGAGCATTAAGAGCGCCATAATAAGAAAATATGATTCGAGCTAGCTTATTTTCAGGTTCAGTGGTGTCGAAGTAGTCGTTCGCTTCTTTATTGAACACAATATCTTTTATGGCTTGAGCTTTAGCAACGAGTTTAGCCTTACCATCTTTCGAATCTGGCGCCTTGGACAATTGTTCCTCAAAGAAAGCAAT
>NZ_KV794510.1:1847-41076 GCF_001808785.1 Streptococcus sp. HMSC077D04
CTTGGACAATTGTTCCTCAAAGAAAGCAATATTTTGCTCATCTTGAATATGGATAGAAGATAGAAAATTATAATATAATTTCTTCAATTCAAATATTTTTCTATTTTTTTTAGAAATATTAGAAAGATTGATATTTGAATATTGACTAAGTGATAATAAAAAATCTCCTCTGAGGTAGGATAATTCTCCTGTGATTAATTCAAAACTTACTTCATTAAATTTCTTATTAAACTTATTGGAATGACTAACATTGTATTCAAAGAAAAATTGATATTTCTTAAAATCAATCAAAACCACCTTCCAATATAGAAGAACTTTCCATGTCAATAAATTTAAAAAGATGCCAATAACTATAAATAATACCGACAAAAATAACAGATAACGTACTGCAATAATATTCTGTTTAAACAATAAAAACAAACCCAAAATTGCTATATAAACTGCAACAACTAATAAATATGTAGATAATCGAATACAAATATTATAAAGAAATTTTACATCTTTATTTGCTAATAATTTAATTAAGCTTTTCAATTTTATAAAAATCCTCCAAATAAAATTGTTTACTAGATTCTCTCTGTAAAAAATTTTCAAAATCACCTTCATCTTCAACTATTGTATACATTCCGTTGTTCACTATAAAATATTCATTATTGATCATGTAGTGTCCATCGGAGAGTCCTGAAAAATCAATGTCATCTAACTTCAATTTGTCACGTTCACTAAGTGTTAAACATAAACGAAGGGCTCCCTCTTTCATATAGTCTTTAAGAGAAATTGCTGCATATCCTCCAAATGCTTGTTTTTCTGGACTAGATGAGTTTTGATTTTGAACTGCTTTTTCTTTAATAAAAGAAGTGACTCTAAATGAACGTGATATTTGAAAACCTGGGCTAGCTAATGGTTGATCTTCAGCATCAAATACAGATAAATCATAACCTTTCTTTTTTATAGCATCTTCTACTACTGACTTAAAATCTTTTAGAACTATTTGAGCTTCATCACTTGAAACAGCATTTTCTATAAATTCCTTTAGGCCGTAGTCTTGATCAATGAAAGTAACATATTTCAATTTTTGACGCGTGTACTTAGCACCCACTTTTAATGTAACTCCCTTATCGAAAACATCAAAGACACCTACATCGGAAATATTACTATCATAGTATGAAGACTTAAGTGTTAATTCGTAGTTCAACCCCCTAGAATGATAAAACTCTTGTAATTGTTGTACTTTGGCATTATTTCTCAAGTAAGTTTGAATTTCACTGCCTAGAAATGGAGAAAGAGTTCCCGCTAATACTATAATGACTACAAATCTACTCACTTTTTGATTGTACTCAACCTTTTGATAAATCCAATCTAAATACGGAAATAAAAATAATGAAAAAATGAAACTCCAAAGGTCAATATCTTTTATAAAGTCAAAGGAAACGATCATTTTAAACCTTAGCACAAACATCAGAAAAATTGCTAAAAAAATATTGCCAATCAATAGGAATGCAATCAGACATTTCGTTCGATTTTTTGCCTTTATCACATAAGTTATACCTACAATAAGATTGGCTAAAAAGCTAATTCCGTAGCCTAAGACTGTTGGAACAAGGCCAAAAACACCAAATAATAAACTATATCTTGAGTCTGAGTCACCTACCCCTTCAATATTTAAAAGACCATATAGGAGATTAAGAAGAAACACAACTAGTGGTAAATATGCAATATAGACATCCGATAATTTCAAAGTTTTTTTCATAAGAACTCCTGTTTCTAAGGTAATTTTACTCCCCCTTCAATGCTTCAAACTTCGCTTTCATGGTTGGATTTTTTCGAGTCAATTTTTTGACTGAAACATCTTCCAATTTATTGTTTGCGAGGCGAAGTTGGTTTTCAGATGTTGTCAGGAACTTCTTAACCTCTTCCATGCGTTTGATAGCCTTATCAATTTCATCGATTGCTTTACCAAAGTTGGTCGAAGCTGAATTATAGTTCTTAGCAAAGGCCTGTTTAAAGGCGTCCAAATCTTCCTCAAAATGTGTAATATCGATATTTTGTTCACGAACTAAGGCCAACTCCTGCTTGTATTTTAGAGAATTTAGCGCCGCATTACGCAAGAGTCCAATCAACTGGATAAAGAATTGAGGACGAACCACATACATCTTTTCATACTCGTGGCTGACATCAACAATCCCCGTATTAAAGTAGTCGTTATCAGCCTCAAGCATGGTCACCAAAACAGCATACTCACAGTTCTTTTCACGACGGTCCTTGTCCAATTCCTTGTAAAAATCTGCATTCTTGTGCTTCTTCTCTGTTCCATCTGCTTCATTTTTCATCTCAAACATGATGGAAATAATTTCAACACCATTTTCATCACTCTCGCGGAAGATAAAGTCCCCCTTAGACCCACGCGCAGAAACCTTGTTATCCTTTTCAAAGTAGGCATTTGGAAAGGCAAAACTGCGGACCTTGTTAAACTCACTCTCTGCATACTGTTCCAGACTTTCCCCGATAGCTTTTGTAGACTGCTGGGCTTTGAAATTCTTGTAAAATTCAACCTGTTCACTAGCTGCCTTGAGTTGAGCTTCGTAGTTTTGCTTAACTGAAGCAAGAGAAAGCTCGTTTTCCTTTTCTTGTAGTAGGAGCTGATTTTTAACCTGATCTCGTTCTTTTTCAAGGTCAGAAAGGGTCTTTTGCAGTTGATTTTCATGCTCTAAACGCAAGGTTGCCAATTGGTTTTCCAAGGCTTGTACTTCCTTATCCTTAGCCAATAAGGCCTGATTACTTGTCTGTTCAACCTCTTTCTTGGCCAATTCTTTTTCTGTATCAAAGTTTTGGATTTGACTCCGCAATCGCGAGATTTCTTGGTCTTTTTGAGCCAGTTTAGTCTGTTGTTCATTCATAGCCTTTTGCTCAGCCAAGGCCAGTTCCTGCTTCATGCGGTCGTGTAATTCCTTATCAAACTCTGCCGTTCTCACTTGGGACAAGAGTTCGGCATACTGGCTTTCATTTACTGTAAATACTTCCCCACAGTTGGGACATTTGATTTCGTTCATATCGTTCCTCTTTCTAGACTTCTTTATCCATTATATCATGCCTGAGGAAAAATCAAAAACAGCGAGTCGAAACCCACTGTTTATCTTCTTTTTCTTTAAATTTTTTCCAAGGCCAAGCGCAAGTCTTCAATCAAATCTTCTACATTTTCAAGACCGATTGACAAGCGGATTTGATTTGGTGTGACACCTGCTGCTTCTAGGTCTTTTTCTGACAACTGACCGTGAGTGGTTGTCGCTGGATGGACAACAAGCGATTTGGCATCTGCCACGTTTGCTAGGTCAGAGAATATTTCTAAATGATCAATTACCTTGCGAGCCTCTGTCTCTCCACCTTTAACATGGAAAGTAAAGATTGAGCCAACACCTTTTGGCAAGTATTTCTCAGCCAAGGCATGGTAAGGACTATCTACTAGTTTTGGATAATTGACCTTTTCTACCTTAGGATGGTTGACAAGGAAATCAACAATTTTCTCTGCATTTTGTACATGACGTTCCACACGAAGTGAAAGTGTTTCAAGTCCTTGGAGTAACAAGAAGGCATTAAATGGTGACAAGGCTGCACCTGTATCACGGAGCAATTGAACACGAACAGCGATAATAAAGGCTGCTGCACCCACATCACGAGTATAGCTCAAATTGTGATAACTTGGATCCTCGTCAACAAATTGAGGGAATTTCCCTGAAGCCGCCCAGTCAAAACGACCGCTATCGACAATCACTCCACCAATAGTCGTACCATGCCCTCCGATAAACTTAGTCGCAGAGTGAATAGCAATATCTACACCGTGAGAAAAAACGTTAATCAAATAAGGTGTTGCAAAGGTATTATCTGAAACGAGTGGAATCTGGTGTTTATGCGCAATCTCAGCCAATTTTTCCAAGTCAGGAATATTTATCAAGGGATTCCCCAAGGTTTCAATCAAGACAAGCTTGGTATTGTCTTTGATCGTTGCTTCCACTTCTTCCATATTATCCACATCGACAAAGGTTGTTGTGATACCATAACGAGGAAGGGTTTCCTTCAAGAGATTGAAGGTCCCACCGTAAATAGTTGAGGCTGCTACTACATGGTCACCAGCATGGGCAAGAGCCAAAATCGTATAAGTCACTGCTGCCATACCTGATGCTGTTGCAAGAGCTCCAACACCACCTTCAAGAGCAGCGATTCTTTCTTCAAAAGCAGCTGTTGTAGGGTTGGTGATACGAGTATAAATGTTCCCTGGTTTTCTCAAGGCAAACAAATCGGCACCTTCCTGCGTGTCATCAAAAACAAAGGATGTTGTTTGATAAATCGGCACTGCACGAGACTTGGTAGCTGGATCCACAACTTGACCAGCATGCAGTTGCAAAGTTTCAAATTTAAAATCACGAGTCATAGGGCGACCTCCAAATAGTTTGATTAAGGATATTGTAGCACCTTAAGTTATAGTTTACAAATATCAGTTTTCTATATTTTGATATAAGAAATAGCTATTACCCTATTTAAAAGATGAAAAAAGCACGACTCAATCGTGCTCATTTTCTTAATCTACATAAGTATCTTCATTTTTATTGAGGAAGGCATATGGAAGACCCATCAAGAGGCCTCCTCCGATAAAGTTTCCAATGAAGGTTACACCCCAGTGGCGAAGCATATTCCCAACACCGAAATTAGCAATTGAATCTGCTGCAACACTAAACTTAACAATCGCAAAAGAAGCAAAGTTCGCAGCAATGTGTTCGTTTGTTAAGAATACAAACATGTAAATAGCTGACAACACAAGCCAAAGTTTGGCACCACCATCTTTGACCAAAACAAATGAAAGAATCGCAATATTTACGAAAATATTTGCCAAAATCGCCTCAAGCAAGATTAATTCATTTGAACGGCCTAACTTCATCTCAACAACCCCTGAGATAAAACTATCGTGTGTCAGATGTGCATAAGCTGCTGAGTGGGCAAAGCCCCAACCTGCTATCAAAGCCCCGATAAGGTTGAACAAGGTACAGTAAAGTAAAATCTCAGCTGTTTTTCTCCAAGAGATTTTTTTCAAGAAACTACCAGCAGTCAAGAACATCATGTTTGATGTTACCAACTCGGCATTCAAGAAAACAATGTAGGCCAATCCCCAAGCAAAGACAAAGGGGAATAGGAAACGTCCACTACCTGGTGCAATTTTATTAATCAAGTCAGCCCCAACTGCACCCGCAGCTGTACTGAAGGTTAAAAAGGCACCTGCGAACATAGAACGAATCGCATACTTAAATTTGCTTTTACTATAAAGACTTTCCTTCTTCTTGCAAGCAAATTCAATCTTTGAGATAAATTCTGAAGAAACCATAATAAACTCCTAAAACTTTTATTTGTGATAATTATATCACAAACTTTAGAATTAAGGAAACGTTTTCTGTATTTCATAAAAGTTTATTTTATGAAAATATTAAAAGAATCAATGAAACTTAATCTTCACTGATTCTTTTAGAACTAATAAAATTGTTTATATGGTTGATTGAAGGCTGTCAAAATTTCGTCAGATGTTTGTGAATAATCTTTTGTTTCTTTCAAATCACCCTTTACAATGATCCGCTCAGTAGCCGCTGCATCCTCACAAGTTACTAAAGTAATTTCATCAACACCAGTTCGGTCATCAATTTCATCTACTCTATCTGGTGTAACTCGTTTCACTTCACTAATTTCATAGGTATACACTTTATTCTTATCTGTCAAGTGAATTTTCATCCCTTTTTTCGCACGATCTAGTGGAGAAAAAAGCATCTGACTAGCATTATCACCTGTGAAAATATGATGGCTAGCTAATGAATAATTCCCTTTACCCATTTCTTGGTCACGCTTCATGGTACCCGCACCATATAAAAGATTGACATTTGCAATCCCCTTAAAGATAGGTAAATTAATTTCAAGCTCAGGTATTGCAATTCCTCCGATAACAGGTAATTTTTGATTATCCCATTGAGAGGCTAAAACAGCTTCAGAGGAAATGGCTTTTACTGAATCAAAATCAAAATTTCCCTCTGTGTCCTGATTTTCTTCTATTTTTTCTTTTGATACTTGACTAACTTGGTATTTATTACTATTCCAAGCAATAAAGGCATCACGAATCTTTGCATTAAAAATTAAAGCAATAGAGATCAGTATGAGAAATACAGCCAAGATATTTGTCAGCAGATTTTTTCGTTTGATTTTCTTATTATTCTTTTTATGAGACATTATGCTTCACCTTCTGTTTCGTTTTCTGCCCCAACTTCTTCTTTTTCTGCCGCTGCAACCGTAGTAAAGGTTACAATTTTAGCATCTTGGTCCAGGCGCATCACTTTAACTCCCATAGTTGAGCGACCTGTTTGTGAAATATTGGCAACGTTAGTTCGAATCATGACACCAGTATCAGTAATAATCATCAAATCTTCATCACCTTTAACTGTCATAAGACCAGCAAGGGAACCATTCTTTTCAGTAATTTTAGCAGTTTGCATCCCTTTACCACCACGACCTTTTGTTGGATATTCAGTCGCAACGGTGCGCTTACCATACCCCTTTTCTGTGATGATAAGAACCTCGTCCTGGTCTGTAATCACACTAGCACCAACAACTGTGTCTCCGTCACGAAGGTTAACACCTTTCACACCAGTGGCGATACGACTCATACCACGAACAGCTGATTGATTAAAGCGAACTGCATAACCAAACTTTGTACCAATGATAATATCCGTGTCTTCTTCCGTCAACAATACATTAATCAACTCATCTTCATCCTTGAGGTTCAAAGCCTTGAGTCCATTCTGACGAATGTTAGCAAATTCCTTAACACTGGTTCTCTTCACAATACCATGACGGGTTGTGAAGAAGAGGTAAGCATCATCACTACGTTCAGATTCAACATTGATGATAGTCTGAATACTTTCGCCTTCATCCAGTTTTAAAAGATTGACAATCGGTAATCCCTTAGCTGTACGGCCATATTCAGGAATTTCATAACCTTTAAGACGATAAACACGTCCTTTATTTGTAAAGAAAAGTAGGTGATCATGGGTGCTGGTTGACACTAACTCACGAACAAAATCGTCATCCTTAACACCTGTACCTTGAACACCACGACCCCCACGTTTTTGAGCAGTAAACTCAGCTTGGTCTAGACGTTTGATGTAACCTTTGTTAGAAAGAGTGATCAAAACATCCGATTCTTCAATTAGATCCTCATCTTCAAGGCTTAAGACCTCACCGACCATCAATTCAGTACGACGTTGGTCACCAAACTTACGCTTGACTTCATCTAATTCATCCTTGATGATTTGAGAAACACGTTCCGGCTTAGCAAGAATATCTGCTAAATCGGCAATCAGAGCCAAGAGATCATCATACTCAGACTGAATCTTATCGCGTTCCAATCCAGTCAAACGACGAAGACGCATATCAAGAATGGCTTGACTTTGACGTTCAGAAAGCTTGAATTTACTCATCAACTCAGCTTGTGCTTCCGCATCCGTTTCACTAGCACGGATAATACGAATCACTTCATCGATATGGTCTAGCGCAATTAAGAGACCTTCTAAGATATGCGCACGCGCTTCTGCTTTTTCCTTATCAAAACGGGTACGACGAACAACCACTTCTTTTTGATGTTCGATATAAGCATCCAAAATCTGACGAAGGGACAAAATCTTCGGTACACCATTTTGGATAGCAAGCATATTGAAACCAAAGTTGGTTTGCATCTGGGTCATCTTGAAGAGGTTATTGAGGATAACATTTGCGGATGCATCTCGTTTGACCTCGATTACGAAACGAACTCCTTCACGGTTTGACTCATCACGGACTGCTGTGATGCCCTCAATGCGTTTTTCCTGAACCAAACGAACAATATGCTCATGCACCTTGGTTTTATTAACCATATAAGGAAATTCTGTTACAACGATGCGCTCACGGCCAGTCTTAGTTTCTTCAATTTCAGTACGAGAACGAAGAACAATAGAACCTTTACCAGTTTCGTAAGCCTTATGAATGCCTGATTTCCCCATAACCAGGGCACCAGTTGGAAAATCTGGCCCAGGCAAGACTTCCATCAAATCCTTAGTGGTCACTTCAGGATTGTCCATGACCAACTTCACAGCATCAATAGTTTCACCCAAGTTATGAGGTGGAATATTGGTCGCCATACCGACAGCGATACCAGTAGCTCCATTAACTAAAAGATTTGGAAAACGAGCTGGAAGGACTAAAGGTTCACGTTCATTGGCATCATAGTTATCAACGAAATCAACCGTATTTTTATTGATATCACGAAGCATCTCCAGAGCAATCTTGCTCATACGTGCCTCAGTATAACGCTGGGCGGCAGCACCATCACCATCCATGGAACCAAAGTTCCCATGACAATCTACAAGCATGTAACGGTAACTCCACCATTGAGCCATACGGACCATGGCTTCATAGATAGAGAAATCCCCGTGTGGGTGATATTTACCCATAACATCCCCTGTAATACGAGCAGATTTTTTATGAGGTTTGTCTGGAGTAACACCCAGTTCATTCATTCCGTAGAGAATCCGACGGTGAACAGGTTTCAAGCCATCTCGAACATCAGGAAGGGCCCGCGCTACGATAACACTCATGGCGTAGTCGATAAAGCTCGTCTTCATCTCCTTTGTCAGATTGACATTCACTAAATTTCTATCCTGCATTAATAAATGCCTCATTTCACTATTAGTATAAAATATATTATACCATAATGTCCGCCATATTTCAGGTATCTAAAACCACTAAAACGTTTACATCAAGAACTGCAAAGCATATCCGTGACAAAGCTTTTTAAAAGTGATAGAATTGAAATAACTGGGGAAATCCCTGAATAAAATTAAGGAGATGTTTAGAATAATGACTTCAACTAAACAACACAAAAAAGTTATCCTTGTCGGTGATGGTGCTGTAGGTTCTTCTTACGCTTTTGCACTTGTTAACCAAGGAATTGCACAAGAGCTTGGAATTATCGAAATTCCACAATTGCATGAAAAAGCTGTTGGTGACGCGCTTGACCTTAGTCACGCCCTTGCTTTCACTTCACCTAAAAAAATCTATGCAGCTCAATACTCTGACTGTGCAGACGCTGACCTTGTTGTAATCACTGCAGGTGCGCCTCAAAAACCAGGTGAAACTCGTCTTGACCTTGTAGGTAAAAACCTTGCTATCAACAAATCAATCGTAACTCAAGTTGTTGAATCAGGT
Organism: Streptococcus sp. HMSC077D04; assembly: GCF_001808785.1. Lineage (GTDB taxonomy): Bacteria > Bacillota > Bacilli > Lactobacillales > Streptococcaceae > Streptococcus > Streptococcus mitis_BX. Next base: position 11,115 of record NZ_KV794510.1, read on the forward strand.
TTCAAAGGTATCTTCCTTGTTGCTGCTAACCCCGTTGACGTCTTGACTTACTCAACTTGGAAATTCTCTGGATTCCCTAAAGAACGCGTTATCGGTTCAGGAACTTCACTTGACTCAGCTCGTTTCCGTCAAGCACTTGCTGAAAAATTGGATGTTGATGCTCGTTCAGTGCACGCCTACATCATGGGTGAACACGGTGACTCTGAGTTCGCTGTTTGGTCACACGCTAACATCGCTGGTGTAAACCTTGAAGAATTCCTTAAAGACACTCAAAATGTTCAAGAAGCTGAATTGATTGAATTGTTCGAAGGTGTTCGTGACGCAGCTTACACAATCATCAACAAAAAAGGTGCAACATACTACGGTATCGCAGTAGCCCTTGCTCGTATCACTAAAGCAATCCTTGACGATGAAAACGCAGTACTTCCACTTTCAGTATTCCAAGAAGGTCAATACGGAGTTAAAAACGTCTTTATCGGTCAACCAGCTGTTGTTGGTGCACATGGTATTGTTCGTCCAGTAAATATCCCATTGAACGATGCAGAAACTCAAAAAATGCAAGCATCTGCTAAAGAATTACAAGCTATCATTGACGAAGCATGGAAAAACCCAGAATTCCAAGAAGCTTCTAAAAACTAATTGTAACTAGGTTCTCATTAAATGAGAACTCCATACCGAAGACAAACATTATTCTAGTGTTTGTCTTTTTTATTTCTCCAGACCTCCTATCCTTAAAAAATTTGAAACCTCTACAAAATACTTTTCAATGCAAAAAAATTTCCCGCCCTGTTTTCCGTGGTTTTTCCAATCTAAGTCAATCTTAACTTCCACATAAACTTAGCTTGATTATCAAAACTTTGTGAGTATATTTGCGGTTATTGGATACGATTCAGTCATAGATGAAGGAAAATCAATAACTTGTCCAATCTGACTAAGAAAATGTTCTTGCGGAACGAGTTCATCTAGCGTGTAAAAGACAACCTGATTGCGGTTATTGTCTGGATTTTCTTTATGAAACATAGGAAACATCTCACAACTTTTCTTACATCTATTATACGACTTTAGAAAAAATGCCCTTAGAAACTTTTAATCTAAGGACTTTGTTTTCAGTCTGAGTTTCTTATAAAATGAGAACTTTTCTTTTTATTGTTATAAAATCTAAGATTGTGCTTTTAAAAATATTACTTATCTCACTTCTTATGTATTGTATTGTAAATTCGAATACAAACACAATAACTCAAATATACTCTCACCATACAATAGATAAAATAACCTGTAGATGATACCATGAAAAATGATAAGATATAGCTTTAAAACATTTTATTCCTGCAATCTCTCATACAATTCTTGCATTTGTACATCATCTGGAACCAGTTTTAAGTAAGCTTGCGCATTGACTTTTGCTTCTTCAAAATAACCCAATTCACGCAAGAGATAGATATAGTGTTCCAGAAACTCTGGATTGTCCTTTAAATCTCCTGCCAACTCTTGATAATGCTCGTAGGCAGTATCCAAATCGTCCATCTCTTGATAAGAACGAGCAATCATCCACTTGGTCAAAAGATTTTCTGGCTCATCACTTTGTAAGTCTAGAATATCCTCATAGCGCTTCTGTTCTAGATAAATAGTTGCTAAACGGAGTAAGATTTCTTCCGTATCCTCAGCGTCTGCTTTAGCAGTAAGGAGGTAGTTTTCTGCACCACTAGCATCATGTAATTCATAAGAGAATTGTGAAGCAGCCAGCAAGAGGCGAGTTTCAAAGGGATTTTTCTCTAAGCCTTGCTTAGTGATACGCAGAGCTTCTTGAACTTGATGTTCCTTATGTAAGGCCTGACTGTAACCATACTCATATCCTTCAAAATCAGGTGAAATGGTATCAAGTTGCTTAAAGTAGAGGACAGCTTTTTGGTATTCTTCTCTATCAAAGTAAAGACTGGCCAACTCAAAAGCTGTTAGGTCATCGTATTCTAACTCCAGGGCTTTTTCTAAAAACTCTGTAGCTGTTTCAAATTTCCCTAACTGGGCAATCCGTTGATAGGTAGAAATGCCTGTTTGCTCATAAATAGTACGATTATCTAACTGGGCATAGCCTTGAATAGCTTCTTGGTAATTTTCCAACTCACTATCCAACTCTGCTAATCCCAATATCAAGAGAGGATCTTCTGAGTAAGTCAAGGCCTCCAATAATTTCTCACGCGCCACATCTGTCAAACTTTCCAGCTGGTAAAGGTCTGCTTTAAGTGCCAAAGCTGAAACATACCAGTCACTGTCTGCTTGGATTTCTTCAAGATAAGCAAAGGCTTCTTCGATTTGACCATCCTCGCTAGCAATTGCTGCTAGATTAAGATTAACCTCTGGAAAATCCTCTACGATTTTCAGGTAAATTTCCTTTGCCTGAGGATAAAAACCAATCCCTTCAAGATAAGTAGCTAACTCATACAGAAGGTCACTTGGATCATTTTCTAAAGCTTTGACGAAATAGTGCTCAGCCTTGGTTAAATCTTGCTCTTCCAAGGCCTGTAACATCTGTTGACTATTGTTCACTCTTGATTTCCTCTCCCTCTAGTTCATATAGGCCACTGACTACCTTATACCATTCAAAAATGGCTGAAATGACAACTTTAGCAGAGGCATAAACTGGAATACCGAGCAAGACTCCCCAGATACCAAACATGGATCCTGAAGTTAACAAGACAAAAAGAACATTAATAGGATGGATGTTTAATTGACTTCCCAAAATCAATGGAGAGACAAAACGGCCTTCAATAGTTTGTTCTACGATAAAGACAATCACTACTTTTAAAAGCATGACTGGCCCAGCAATCAAGCCCAATACTAGGGCAGGAAGCATGGCTAAGAAGCTACCCAAATAAGGAACCAGATTTAAAATACCAGCAGTAACCCCCAACGTAACTGCATAGCGTAAACCAATAATCTTGAAGAAGATCATAAACATTACTGCTACAATAATAGCCACTGTTACTTGTCCTCTAACATAGTTGGACAACTGTTGATTCACATCTGACAAAACCTGTCCTACAGGTTCCTTCAATTTCGTTGGCATGAATTGGGTTAAATAGTTACGCAAGCCTTTCCCATCACGCAAAAGGTAAAAGAGCATGAAAGGAACGATAATCAAGGCAACAATCACTTGAGATGCCCCGCTAATAAAGGCACTCACCCAGTTGACTGCCTGAGATGAAACCTTACTTGCCCAAACTGTAGCCTGACTAGAGAAGTTTGTTAAAACTTGCTCTAATTGAGGTCTGAAATCATCTGGTAAACGCTTGGTGACCAAATCATTAACAACTCTGTCTGCATCTTCGAGGTAGACTGGAACATTCCTTGCAAAACTTAAAACTTGACGTTGCAGATTTGGAATGGCGACTGCCAAGCCCCAAATGATAAAGAGAGCGATGATGACAAAGACAATACTGATTGCGATGACACGATTAATCTTATGCTTCTCCATCCAATCAACGATAGGATTTAATAAATAATATAGCAAACCAGATAGAATGACTGGCAACATCACAACTGCCAAAAAGTCTAGAACCGGTGAAAATAGAAAACTAATCTTGCTTAAAATAAAAAGATTCAGTCCCAATAATAAGGTTACCAAAAATACCGTAATTGCCTTGTTATCCAAAAACCACTTGAAAAACCAAGATAGGCTAAAATGTTTCTCTTTTTGCTCCATAAATACTTCCTTTCTATTGTTCTCTCATTATACCATTTTTAAATCAAAATAACTCTTTTTTAAAGTGCTTACATTCCATTGAATTGCACCGCATAGCATATTATAAATTCATTTTGTGATATAATAGACTTATCTTTATAAAGAGGTAAAGTTATGAAAGAAACTGTTTATTTTGGAACTTATACACGTCGGACTTCCCAAGGGATTTACAAGGCAGACTTCGATACAGAAACTGGTCAGCTTTCAAATCTAGAACTTTTTGCAGCTGAGCCAAGTCCGACCTACCTTGCCTTTGACCAACACCAACATTTATACACTGTTGGTAGTCAAGACGATAAGGGGGGGATTGCAGCCTATCAAACTGATGGAACCTTATTAAATCATGTCGTGGAAGAAGGAGCTCCCCACTGTTATGTTGCCGTTGATGAAAAGCGTGATTTGGTGTACGCAGCAAACTACCACAAGGGACAGGTCCTTGTTTATAAACGTCAGGAAGATGGTCGTCTTCTACTTAGTGATGTGGATCAACACAGTGGCCAAGGTCCACATGAAAATCAAGCTTCTCCACATGTTCACTATACAGATTTAACACCTGACCACTATCTAGTGACTTGCGACTTGGGAACTGACCAAGTCATCACTTATGATCTTGATCAAGAAGGAAAATTATCTAAACTCTATACCTATCACAGCCAGCCAGGAGCAGGCTCACGCCATATTATTTTCCATAACCATTATAAAATTGCTTATCTCATTTGTGAACTTAATAGCACTATCGAGGTTCTAATCTACGATGGTGTTGGCGAATTTGAACGCATGCAAGTCATTTCAACTCTACCAGACGGTTATGAAGGCTTTAATGGTACTGCTGCTATTCGTCTCTCTAAAGACGGTAAATACCTCTACGCTTCTAACCGTGGTCATGATTCTATCGCAGTATATACAATCCTTGCGGACGGTAGTTTAGAGTTGTTAGAAATCGTTCCGACTCATGGTCAGACTCCACGTGATTTTGATTTGACACCGGATCAAGAATTTGTCATTGCTATCCATCAAGACTCTGACAATGCAACCGTCTTTAAACGCAATCCTGAAACTGGTCGTCTAGCAGAACTTTCTAATGACTTCCATGTCCCAGAAGCGGTCTGCATCAGATTTGCTAATTAACATAATTATAACTGACCAACTAACGGAGCTACACACCAAAGACAAACATCATTTTAGTGTTTGTCTTTTTTATATCTACAAATTACTCCCCCCAAAAAAAGATGGAATCTTTCTCAAAACAATTTTTCCATGAAAAGTAAAAATATTTCACAGCCATCATTTATTTGTCTCACACCTAACGGAGCTAGACGGACTAATAGTGACATAATGAAAAAGAACCTTGCAAAGCAAGATTCTTTTAGTGTCTGACTTAAATAATTGTTCTTCTGGGAACTAAATCGAATTAAGCTTCGATTTCTGTAACCATACCTGAACCAACAGTACGTCCACCCTCACGGATAGAGAATGTAGTACCTTGTTCTACGGCGATTGGGTGGATCAACTCAACGTCGATTGTCACGTTATCACCAGGCATTACCATTTCAGTACCTGCTGGAAGTTCGATTGAACCTGTAACGTCAGTAGTACGGAAGTAGAATTGTGGACGGTAGTTGTTGAAGAATGGAGTGTGACGTCCACCTTCTTCTTTAGTAAGGATGTAAACTTCACCTTTGAATTTAGTGTGTGGGTTGATTGAACCTGGTTTAGCGATAACTTGTCCACGTTCGATTTCGTCACGTTGAACACCACGAAGAAGGACACCTACGTTATCTCCGGCAAGACCTTCGTCAAGTTGTTTACGGAACATTTCAACACCAGTAACAACTGCTTTTTGAGTTTCTTCTTTGATACCAACGATTTCGATTTCGTCGTTGACTTTAACGATACCACGGTCGATACGTCCTGAAGCAACTGTACCACGTCCAGTGATTGAGAATACGTCTTCGACTGGAAGAAGCAATGGTTTGTCAGTGTCACGTTCTGGTTCTGGGATGTACTCATCAACTGTGTTCATCAATTCCATAACGATGTCTTCGTATTTAGTGTCACCTTCAAGGGCTTTAAGAGCTGAACCTTGGATAACTGGAAGATCGTCACCTGGGAAGTCGTATTCTGACAATAGGTCACGGATTTCCATTTCAACCAATTCAAGCAATTCTTCGTCGTCAACCAAGTCAACTTTGTTCATGAAGACGATAAGGTGTTTAACACCAACCTGACGTGAAAGAAGGATGTGCTCACGAGTTTGTGGCATTGGTCCGTCAGTTGAAGCTACTACAAGGATAGCTCCGTCCATTTGAGCGGCACCAGTGATCATGTTTTTAACGTAGTCCGCGTGTCCTGGAGCGTCGATGTGAGCGTAGTGACGTTTTTCAGTTTCGTACTCAACGTGCGCAGTGTTGATTGTGATACCGCGTTCGCGTTCTTCTGGAGCAGCATCGATAGACGCATAGTCTTTAGGTTGGTTAACTGATGAAGGCAAGCGACGTGCCAAAACAGTTGTGATAGCTGCAGTTAGGGTAGTTTTACCGTGGTCAACGTGTCCGATAGTACCAATGTTAACGTGTGGTTTACTACGATCGTATTTTTCTTTTGCCATTTGAGTAAAAGCCTCCAATAAAATATATTTTATAGATAGACAGTAGGCAATACAGTCTAACTTTCCTTACTATTTTATCAAATTTCAGCTAAATTGCAAGTGTTTTACAAAGTTTTTGTGAATTATTCTTAATCTACTAATCTAAACGGCACTTCCACTCCTATCACTTGCCTAAATAAAAAGAAAAATCAGGAATTTCCTGACTTTTACTTAGCTAATTCTCTTTCTCGTTCTTTCATTATTTTATGATTTTCATACAAACGTGATAAAAACTTAGAAATTTCTTTCAAGATAGAATAGGTTGGTACTGCGACAATCATGCCAATGACACCATAGATATTACTTGATAACAAAAGCAATACTAAAATCGTAATTGGATGAACCTTCATTACCCCACCAACGATTCGAGGGTAGAGGATATTTCCATCTACTTGTTGAATAATCAGCATATAAACAACTGCAATCAGCATTCTATGAGGATCAGTAAAGACATTAGCGATAATCATTGGAATCAAGCCAATACTTGGTCCTACATAAGGAATGAGATTGGCTAATCCTGAAAAGATGGCGAAGACCAATGCATATTTTAAACCAATAATACTATATCCAATAAAGGCCAAACACCCAATAATAATCGCATCAATTGCAACTCCACTAATATAGCGAGCAATTGTCGCATTCAAATTCTTTAATAGGCCTGCAATATGTAGCTTATCTCTCTTTAAAACAGTACGTTCAAGCATCGGCAAGAACTTGTTACCGTCTAACAAAAAATAAATTAAGAACACAGGGGTCATGATAATAATCAAAACGGTACTAAAGAGCGCAGATAAGACACTTCCAACACTATTCGTCACACTATTTAAGATATTTTGTAGAATATCTACATAGGATAGATTTAATTGTTGAATTGTCGCTTGAATATCTAAATTTTGAAAGGCTGGATAAGTAGATAAATCCACAATCAAATCTTGCAAACGACTATAAATTGTCTGACTTGTTGCTATCAAACTGGTCAACTGATTAATCAAAATCGGTAAAAGATAAACTACCCCAATAACTAGCCCCCAGACCAAGGTACACAAGGTTAGTAAAATACCAATGATACGGTTAATTTTGAAATACTTTTGTAAAAAATTTACAATAGGATTGGTCAAATAATATAAAAAACCACCTAAAAGAAAGGGAATCATTATAGTGTTTGCAACGCTTACAAAAGGTGTAATAATCGCTCCCATCTGTCTCCATAAATAGAAGATGATGGTTAATAGTAAAATCTCACTGGTCCAAAAAAATAATTTATTCTTACGAAACATGAAGTACCTCCATTCATCTATTTTACCACACTTTCAAAAAAGCTTCTTTCTTCTATCATGAAACTGGGAATATTTTTTTCTTTATGATAGAATAAACTTACTATGAAAAAAATAATTTTAACTCTTTTAAGCCTTTCCGTTATTGGCTCAGCATCTACTGTTGCTGCCCAAGATTTTAATATTGCTGCTAAACATGCAATTGCTGTTGAGGCGAATACTGGTAAAATTCTCTATGAGAAAGATGCAACCCAGCCAGTTGAAATTGCTTCAATCACAAAGTTAATTACTGTTTATCTTGTCTATGAAGCCTTGGAAAACGGCAGTATTACACTATCAACTCCGGTAGATATTTCTGATTACCCTTACAAATTAACGACAAATTCTGAAGCGAGTAACGTTCCTATGGAAGCTCGTAATTATACCGTCGAACAACTACTTGAGGCAACCCTGGTATCTAGCGCCAACAGTGCGGCTATTGCGCTAGCTGAGAAAATTGCTGGCTCAGAAAAAGATTTCGTCGATATGATGCGGGCAAAACTCTTAGAATGGGGAATTCAGGATGCCACTGTTATCAATACGACGGGTCTTAACAATGAGAGTCTAGGTGATAACATTTACCCAGGCTCTAAAAAAGATGAGGAAAATAAGCTCAGTGCTTATGATGTCGCTATCGTTGCTCGCAACCTCATCAAAAAATACCCACAAGTCTTAGAAATCACGAAAAAACCTTCTTCTACTTTTGCTGGAATGGCAATCACTTCTACCAATTACATGTTAGAGGGTATGCCTGCTTATCGCGGTGGTTTTGATGGATTAAAAACAGGGACCACAGATAAGGCTGGAGAGTCTTTTGTTGGTACTACTGTCGAAAAAGGCATGAGGGTTATCACAGTTGTTTTGAATGCGGATCATCATGACAATAATCCTTACGCTCGCTTCACAGCTACATCTTCACTAATGGATTATATCTCTTCTACATTCACACTTCGCAAAATCGTTCAGAAAGGTGATGCCTATCAAGATAGCAAAGTCCCTGTACAAGACGGAAAAGAAGATACAGTCACTGCTGTTGCTAAAGATGATATTTCTCTAATTGAACGTATTGGGAATCAATCTTCTCAATCTGTTCAATTCACACCTGATTCTAAGGCAATTCCAGCACCACTTGAAGCCGGAACAGTGGTTGGACATTTGACTTATGAAGACTCAGACTTGATTGGTCAAGGTTACATCACCACAGAACGTCCTAGTTTTGAAATGGTAGCAGAAAAGAAAGTAGAAAAAGCCTTCTTCTTAAAAGTTTGGTGGAATCAGTTTATCCGCTTTATCAACGAGAAGCTATGATATAATAAACTTCTTAAAGCTAAAAAATAAATATTATGTTTAAAGAAAAAGAAGGGGAATCTGTATAATACAGAACTCCCTTCTTTTTTAAACTTAATTTATTGATAGCAAAAATCCCCTAAATCTTAGATTAATACTATCTAAAATCTAGGGGATTGATTGTATAAATACTATTTTAAAATCTTGATTCTAGTTCATTTCTTTAAAGGCTGCTTCTGCATCCTCGTTGCTGATGACACCAAATTGAATCTTTCCAATCTTTCCTTGACTATCAATCAGGTATTCTGTAGGAATGCTTCGAATTTGATAAGCTTGGAAGGTGGTTCCTTTTGTGTCATAAAGTACTGGGATATCTTTATATCCTTGATCTTGGAACCATTGTGGAAATTGCTCGACAGTTTTTTCACCTTGAATTCCTGGTGCAATGACACTAAGAATTTCGAAATCACGATCTTGTTTCGCAGCTAATTCCATCAACTCAGGCATACTTTTCTTACATGGACCACACCATGAAGCCCAAAACTTCAAGTAGACTTTTTTCCCCTTATAATCAGATAACTTAACTTCTTTACCATCCATAGATTGCAAGGTGAAGTCTGGAGCCTCTTTTCCAACAGCAATTTGTTGTACAGGCGTTTGTTGCTGTTGTTTTGGGGATTGTTCTGGTGCTTGAGTCTTTTTAGTCTCTTCCTCGCCACAGGCCATCAATACAACTAGTGACAAGAGGCTTAAGCCAGCAAACATTACTTTTTTCATCTTTTTCTCCTTTATTCAAAAATACCAGCTAGAACATTTACTTGTCCTAATAGTAACAAAATTCCCATTAAAATAATGAGTAAACCACCAATTTTCTTCAGTAGCATCATATGGCGCTTGAGTTTACTAAAATAAGGCATCACTACGCCTGAAGCTAGAGCCAAGACCAAGAAGGGAATGGCCATTCCCAGAGTGTAAATAAGAGTATAGATAGCTCCTTGCCAAGCGCCATTACCTCCAGAAGCCGCAAGTGCTAAGACAGAACTTAAAACCGGCCCAATACAAGGCGTCCAACCAAAGCTAAAGGTAATACCAAGTAAAAAAGCTGACCAATAACGATTAGAATCTGATTTTTTAAAGGTAAAGCTTTTTTGAACCTCTAATTTCTTAAAATGAAAAATTTCCATCTGGTGAAGGCCCAAAATGATAATAATTGTTCCCATGACATATCGAAACCAATTTGCATAGAGAATATTACCAAAGTAACCAGCACCAAATCCTAAGATAAAGAAAATGAGAGAGATACCTGCAATAAAGCAAAGTGTTCGAATCAAACCTGACCAGGCAACTTTTTTCCCAAATAATGAAAAACTTTTTGCACTATCCTGATCATCCAATAAGATACCAGTATAGACAGGTAACAGAGGGAAAATGCAAGGGGAAAAGAAGGACAAGATCCCTGCTAGAAAAACAGAGATTGAAAATACTATCGTTTCCAATAAAGAACCAACTTTCTTAATAATTCTAATTCTATTTTACTATAATCAATTTTATTTGTATGATTTCTGCTACGCAAATTGAACTATGCAATCTTTTAATTATCTTTTATATCTCTAGACAATTCTAATTTTGCATCAGTTTTGCTCCCTAAGAAAACATAAAAAATGAACTTGGTAACTCAAGTTCATTTTTTCTTATAGTCTTTTTCCGACATTGATACGGTTAATGGCACGTTGCAGTGCAATCTTCGCACGACGTTCTTGGTCAATCAAGTGTTTGTCGTGTGCTTCTTCAATTTCACGCTCTGCTCGAAGTTTGGCACGTTCTGCACGACTAACGTCGATATCACGAGCACGTTCTGCAGAGTCAGCAACAATTGTGACAACGCCATTGGCAACTTCGATAACGCCTCCGTTCACTGCAATCCAGTTCACGTGATTTTCATCATCTACACGTTTAACCTTAACCTCATCAACTGCTAAAACTGCAATCATATTTTCATGTCGTGGCAAGATTCCCATCTCACCATCCAGAGTTCGAACTGATACAAAGCTGGCATGGTGATCATAGACGAGACCATCTGGTGTCACGATCTGGACAGTTAACTGAGCCATAGATCACCTCTTAAAATCCCATTTTTTCAGCTTTTGCAATCACATCTTCGATAGAACCTACACCACGGAAGGCATCTTCTGGCAAGTGGTCGTGTTTACCATCAAGTATTTCCTTAAAGCCACGAACAGTTTCAGCAACTGGAACATAAGAACCTGGCTGACCAGTAAATTGTTCCGCAACGTTGAAGTTTTGTGACAAGAAGAACTGGATACGACGGGCACGAGCAACCAAGGTCTTTTCTTCATCAGAAAGCTCATCCATACCAAGGATAGCAATGATATCTTGCAATTCATGGTAACGTTGAAGAACGCGTTTTACTTCAGCAGCAACTGCATAGTGCTCTTCTCCAACAATTTCAGGTGCCAAGGCACGTGAGCTTGAAGCAAGTGGGTCAACGGCTGGATAGATACCCAATTGTACCAACTTACGTTCCAAGTTAGTTGTTGAATCCAAGTGAGCAAAGGCTGTTGCTGGCGCTGGGTCAGTATAGTCATCCGCTGGCACATAGATAGCTTGGATAGAGGTTACAGAACCCTTCTTGGTTGATGTAATACGTTCTTGCAATTGACCCATTTCCGTAGCAAGTGTTGGTTGGTAACCAACGGCTGATGGCATACGACCCAAAAGGGCAGATACTTCTGAACCAGCCTGAGTGAAACGGAAGATATTATCGATAAAGAGAAGCACGTCTTGTCCTTCTACATCACGGAAGTATTCAGCGATTGTCAAACCAGTAAGGGCAACACGCATACGTGCTCCTGGTGGCTCATTCATCTGACCAAATACCATGGCTGTTTTCTCGATAACACCTGATTCTTTCATTTCCCAGTAAAGGTCATTCCCCTCACGAGTACGTTCCCCAACACCAGTAAATACTGAAATACCACCGTGTTCTTGGGCAATGTTGTGAATCAATTCTTGAATCAAGACAGTTTTACCAACTCCGGCACCACCGAAAAGTCCAACTTTACCACCTTTAAGGTAAGGGGCAAGAAGGTCGATAACCTTAATCCCTGTTTCAAGGATTTCAGAAGAGGTAGACAACTCATCAAAAGTTGGAGCTTTTTTATGAATTGGCTGACGCTCTGCATCTTCTGTAAAAGGAGCTTCCAAGTCAATGGTATCTCCCAAAACGTTGAAGACACGTCCCAAAGTTTCTTTACCTACTGGTACAGAGATTGGACGACCTGTGTCCAATACTTCCATTCCACGAGTCAAACCATCTGTTGATTCCATGGCGATAGTACGAACCATACCATCCCCCAACTCCAAGGCTACTTCAAGGACGATTTTTGTTTTTCTTTCGTCATTTTTGTAGACGACAAGTGCATTGTTAATCTCAGGAAGTTTTTCCCCTGCTGCAAACAAGACGTCTACAACGGGACCGATAACCTGAGCAATTTTACCTGAACTCATCTCCTTCTCCTATTCTATATAAGATACTGTCGGTCCCTAGCTTAACTAGGTCCTAAGTTCATTTTCATACGAGCTAGACTAGTGCCTATTCTAAGGCACTAGCTCCTGCTACGATTTCTGTAATTTCTTGTGTAATCGCCGCCTGTCTGGCACGGTTATACTGAATTGTCAAATCATTAATGACTTTCTTAGCATTATCTGTCGCTGTTTGCATGGCGGTCATACCAGCAGCATTTTCAGCTGTCTTAGCATCGATAATAGCCCCGTAAATCATACTTTCTGCAAACTGAGGCAATAACTGCTCCAAAATTTCTTCTCGGCTAGTTTCCAATTCAAAGGTCAAGCTGTAACTGTCATCTGCTTCATTTGGATCCAAGTCAACAATTGGAAGCATTTGCTCCACACGCATTTGACTAGTTAGCGTATTGACATGGTGGTTGTAGCAGACATAGAGTTCATCAAAAAGTTCATTTTGATACATTTCAACTGTTTTTGAAATAATCTTACGAACTTCATCAAAGCTTGGTTGATCCGCCAAGCCACGTAGTTCATAAAGTGGTTGAATACCACGAGCCTTAAAGAAATCAGCTCCCATTCCACCAATACAGATCATTTCAAAACCTTTACCGTCTGGATGGTATTCTTCTTTCAGCTCCATAACGGCTTTCAAAATAGAAGAATTATAGCCTCCAACCAAACCGCGGTCTGAAGTAATGACGATATAACCTGTCTTCTTAACTGGACGACTAATCAACATCGGATTGGTTGAACTGCCGGCTCCATTACCATGAAGAATATCCGTCAAAAGTTTACGAACTTTCTGAGCATAAACTTGGAAGTTGCGAGCAGCTTCTTCAGAACGACCTAGCTTAGCAGCTGATACCATCTGCATGGCATTAGTGATTTGACTCGTATTTTTTGTTGAGGCGATTTTTGTTTTAATATCATTTAGAGATACTGCCATCTGACACCTCTATTCTTATTGGAAGCTGGTTTGATTGAGAAACTCTGTAATCGCAGCATCCAAGACTGCTTCGTCTGGCAAGTCTTTTGTATCACGAATGGTTTCCAAAATCTCTGGATGTTGAGCATCAAAGAAGGCATGGAACTCTTCCTCAAAACGAACAATTTCATCTACTGGAACAGTATCCAAGAAACCATGTGTCAAAGCATAGAGAATGGTTACTTGTTTCTCAACAGGTAATGGTTTGTGAACAGGTTGTTTCAATACTTCAACTGTACGACGTCCACGGTTCAACTTAGCCTGTGTTGCTGCGTCCAAGTCAGAACCAAACTTAGTGAAGGCTTCCAACTCACGGTATGAAGCAAGGTCGATACGAAGTGTACCAGCAACCTTTTTCATGGCTTTAATTTGTGCAGAACCACCTACACGAGATACAGATGAACCCGCGTCAATGGCTGGACGAATACCCGCATTGAAGAGACCATCACCAAGGAAGATTTGTCCATCAGTGATTGAAATCACGTTGGTTGCGATATAGGCAGAGATATCTCCTGCTTGTGTCTCGATAAACGGTAGGGCTGTAATAGATCCACCACCAAGTTCATCAGAAACTTTAGCTGAGCGCTCAAGCAAACGGCTGTGAAGGTAGAAAACATCCCCTGGGAAGGCTTCACGACCTGGAGGACGACGAAGCAAAAGAGACAGTTCACGATAAGCTACCGCTTGTTTTGAAAGATCATCATAAACGATCAAAACATGCTTACCTTGGTACATAAATTCTTCCGCCATGGCAACCCCAGCATAAGGAGCTAGGAAGAGCAATGGAGATGGTTGTGAAGCAGAGGCTGTCACAACGATTGTGTAGTCCAAGGCACCGTACTGACGTAGTGTTTCTACTTGCGTACGAACTGTTGATTCTTTCTGTCCGATCGCTACGTAGATACAGATCATATCTTGACCCTTTTGGTTCAAGATTGTATCAATCGCAATTGTTGTTTTCCCTGTCTGACGGTCACCGATAATCAACTCACGTTGACCACGACCAATCGGTACAAGGGCGTCAATAGCTTTCAAACCAGTTTGCAATGGTTCTGATACAGACTTACGTTGCATAACACCAGGAGCTGGCGCTTCTACTGGACGAGTTTTATCAGTGTGGATTTCTCCAAGACCGTCAACTGGACGACCAAGTGGGTCCACAACACGACCAATCAGACTTTCACCTACTGGGACTTCCATGATTTTACCTGTACGGCGGATTGTATCGCCTTCACGGATGTCTGTAAAGTCACCTAGGATGATAATACCAACGTCTGTTGACTCCAAGTTTTGAGCCATCCCATAAGAGCCGTTTTCAAAAATCAACAACTCTCCACTCATGGCATTTTCAAGGCCGTGAGCACGCGCGATACCGTCCCCGATATAGGTTACAACACCTGTTTCAGTCACATCAAAATTGGGTTTGAAATTTTCAATTTGTTGCTTAATTAAAGCGCTGATTTCTTGTGCGTTAATTGCCAAAAGAACACCACTTTCTATTTCAAATTTTCTTTAACAACTTTAAGTTGTTGTTTAATACTCACATCAATTGTCTTGTGATTGGCAAAAATGACAAAACCACCAATAAGACTTTCATCGATTTGTTCTTTTACACTCCTTACTTTGAGAGACATTTTTTTCTCAATCAAAGGGAGCAAGCGACTCTTCTGTTCATCTGTTAAAGGATGAGATGACGTAATCGTCACTTCAAATCGATTTGTTTCTTTTTCAAGTCGGTTCAAGCAATCTACAAGAATATCATAAAAAAGATTTGCTCTGTGATTGTAGATAAGAACCTGGATAAAGTTTTGCAATAAAGATGACACTGAATCTTGGAAGAACGCAATCGTTTTTTCCTTGTCAGACTCGTCTACTGCCACTTTTTTTAAAAAAGAAGGTAAGCCTGTTTCTTCAGCAACTTGCTTGATTTGAGCTAAGTCTGAAAAGATACGGTCTTCTTCTCCTTTTTCTAAAACCAATTGGACAAAAGGCATGCTGTATTTTTCAATTACCTTTACTGTTTTCTTGTCCATTAAGCTTCTCCTAGCTGATCGATATACTGATCAATGAGTTCTTTATGGGCATGACCGTCAAGGTTTTGTGAGATGATTTTACCAGCCAAGCTGATTGTCAAATCTGCTACCTCACCCTTAACGCTTTGTAAAGCTTCAGCTTTATTTTGAGCAATTTCTTGGTTCGCTTTTTCTTTCAAGCGTCCTGCTTCTAGCTTAGCATCTGCTAAAATACTAGCTTTGCTTTTCTCAGCTGTTTCTTTCGCATTCTCAATGATTGTCTTAGCTTCTTTACGGCTACCAGCCAATTCATCTTCGCGTTTCTGAGCCAATACTTCTGCTTTTTGACGTGCTTGTTCAGCTCCGTCAATATCTGCTGCAATTTTTTCTGCTCTTTGTTCGAAAATGCTAGTCAAATTTGACCAAGCGTATTTCTTAACCAAGACTAGCAAGAGAATAAAGGAACCAGCGATTAGTATAAAATCACCAAGTAATTCACCTACTGTTACATTCATAAACTACTCCTTTCTATTCTTCATCATTAATTTTATTTCCTAGGTACATTGAAGATAACAATGTAAATACATATGCTTGTACACAAGAAATAAAAACAGAAAATGCAGTCCAGATTAGATTTGTTCCAAAAGCAATAGGATACCAATAGAAGGCCTGATGAGAAAGTAGGACTAACATACTTGCCATCACTTCCCCTGCAAAGATATTACCAAATACCCGCAATGCAAGTGAAAGGAGATTGGTAACTTCTTCTAAGAGATTCATTGGTGTCATAAAACCTGGTGTTACAAATGCTTTTAAATACTTTTTGATTCCACGACGACGAATTCCTTCTACGTGGGTCATTAAGATAATTGTAAAAGACAAGACCAAGTCAAATGACAAATTTGCTGTTGGTGAGGTCCAAAGATTTACACCATCTGTAGTCTGAATTCTAGCCATTAAGCCAATATTATTTGCAATGGCCATAAATAGGAATAAACAGAAATAAAAGAGAGAATAATCCTTTATCATTGGACCAAGGTTTGATTTTGTAAATCCAACAACAAAATCAAATAAATACTCTAATACATTTTGTTTTCCTGTGGGTCTCAAAGTCATATTTCGAGTTGCCCAATAAATAAAGCCAAAAATAAGTGCTACAGTCAACAAAGTCAAAACTACTATGGTTAAATTAAAGGTAACAGGACCAATATTGATGGTTGGATTAATACTTTCTTCCATCTAAAATCCTCCCTTTTTCAATTTATACTTCTTTTATTTGATGATAAATGAAAAGACAAGAGTAACGAAGAAAGTACCTTCAATAAAGGCAACCCCTAGGATCATCAAACTACGTAGTTCTGAGATGATATCTGGTTGGCGAGCAACTGATTTCAACAAACCGTTCATCAACAAACCTTCACCAAGAGATACACCCATACAGGCAAGACATAGACCGAAAAATGTTAAATTCATGACGAATTCTCCTTTTAATTAAAATTTACTTACTTAGTTTAGTCCTAAAAATTGGATTTGTCAACTTTTTACTTACGTTGAAAGCGTTTAATGAAAATTATTTACAATTTTACTATTTTTAAGTCTATTATATAGAAAACTTTGGAAAAAACTTGTAACAAATCCCTCCATTATCTAGGTCTTTCTGAAAAATAATGAAAAATCCGAGATGACATCTCGGATGGAAATTAATATATTTTCTTTAACCTAATGCTCTTTAGTAAGTAGGATTAAAGGGAAAGCAACTAGAAAGCTTTCGTCTCCTGCATGCTTATTAAGCACGAACTGTGACGCTGGTGCCATCTTCCTTATAAAGATTGATAAGTCCTTCTTTGAGAGCTCGAACCATATCTCCAGCTTGAACAGGTTGTGGAACCTTGATAGTCAAGAGTTCCATTGGATTTGGAGCGCGGTCAATTTTATTGCCTTTGGCATCATGTAAATCTTCGATATACGTTTCAAAATGACGGAAACCTGGGCCATAAAACTCAACTTGGTCGCCTTCGTTAATAACGTTCCGTTGACGAATAGTTGCTGTTTGTGTCGCATCATCATAAGAAACCACTTCAGCAACAAACTTGTACTCAGGAATTTTACGACGAGCACCAAACAACTGCTCATTTTCAGATGGTGTACCGTAATAGAAACCTGTTGCTAATTCACGTTGGGCAACCTTCCACATCTCATCCACCAAGTCTTGTTTGATAGCTTCAAACTTTTCAGGACTTTCAAGATATGCATCCACAGCCGCCTTGTAGCAGTTGGTTACTGTTGAAACATAGTGAATAGACTTCATTCGACCTTCAATCTTCAGACTGTCCACACCATTTTCAATCATATCTGGGATATGGTCAATCATGGACATGTCAACAGCTGACATTGAAAATGCTTCTGGGATTTCCCCTTTCAAGCTCTTACGTTCTTTCCCAAATGGCATATCATAAAGATCATACTTCCAACGGCAAGACTGAGAGCAACCACCACGGTTAGCATCACGCATACTCATGTGGTTTGAAAGAGTACAACGACCAGAGTAAGAAATACACATGGCTCCGTGGACAAAGGCTTCAATCTCAACATCTGTACGTTTGCGGATTTCAGCTAATTCTTCCATCGAAACCTCACGCGCCAAAACGACACGAGTCAAGCCCAGTTCTTTCCAGAACTCAAGGGTTTCATAGTTAGTTGCACTTGCTTGAGTAGAGAGGTGGATTTCAAGACCTGGTGCTTCAGTCGCTGCAATCATGATCAAGGCTGGGTCAGATACGATAACTGCTGCAATCCCGATATCACGCAGTTTACGGAACCACTCACCAGCACCAGCTTCATTTCCTTCGTGCATAACCATATTGGCAGCTACATAGACTTTGGCACCGTACTTGGCAGCAAACTGGACACCTTCTTCCATCTGTTCGAAAGTAAAGTTTCCGGCACGGCTACGAAGACCATAGGCCTGACCACCGATAAAGACAGCATCTGCTCCATATTGAACAGCTACCTTTAGCTTCTCTAAAGTCCCTGCAGGTGATAAAACCTCAGGACGTTTTAATGTTTTTGTCATGTTTTCTCCTATTTGCAATATAAAAGTTTGACGTTTTTCCTTCTCATTTTATAGTAAATAAGCCATAAAATCAAGCCTAGACAGATTGTTTTGACAATTCTAATCTTTTAAGAAAGCAAAAAACTAGCCTTTCTAGACTAGTTATTCTCAAGATAAAATTCAAAGCGTTCGCCTACATACTGACTTTTTACGTATTCAAATGCAGTACCATCTTCTAGGTAGGAAACCTGAGTTAGCCCAAGAATAGCATGTCCTTTTTCAACTTCCAAATAGTGGGCAATCTTTTCTTTAGCAAGACGAGCATAGATGGTCTGCTGTGATTTACCAATACGGTAGCCATGTTTTTGCAA
The DNA here is from genome assembly GCF_001808785.1 of Streptococcus sp. HMSC077D04. Taxonomy (GTDB): domain Bacteria; phylum Bacillota; class Bacilli; order Lactobacillales; family Streptococcaceae; genus Streptococcus; species Streptococcus mitis_BX. The sequence continues at coordinate 30,067 of NZ_KV794510.1, forward strand.
TGTTTGGAAGAAATGACTGGTGATTTCTTCTTTTTTAAAGTCCTTAATGAATTTTTCAGGAATAGAAGCAACTTCATAAACTAGAGGAACTTGGTCGGCATAGCGGACCCGTTCCATTCGGATAATATTCTCCGTTGGAGAAATTCCTAACTTTGCAACTTCCTGCTCATTGGGAATGGTTTTTCTGTAGGAAATGAGCTGGCTAGAGGGTACTTTACCTTGGGACTTAACAATTTCAGTAAAACTTGTTGTTCCTCGCATCTTTTCTTGTACCCGAGTACTAGAAACAAAGGTGCCACTTCCTACGCGGCGCTCTAAGACGCCTTCTTCGACTAATAGAGATACGGCTTGGCGGAGGGTCATGCGACTGACCGCAAACTGCTCTGCTAAGTCTCGTTCACTAGGAAGTCTCTCACCAATTGCCCAACGGTGTTCGTCAATATCCTTTTTAATCTGATCATGGATTTTCATATAAGCGGGTAGCATATTTTTCACTTCATTTCTATCTTTTCTCTATTGTACCCCAATAAACTAGAAAAAGTCAAACTTCGCCTTGTTTAGTTGGTAATTCGCCCTTATTTGTGATAGAATATTGAAAAAAGATATTTCTTTTGAGAAAGGAAAAAGATGAGCAACATTTCAACTGATTTGCAAGATGTAGAAAAAATCATCGTATTGGACTATGGTAGCCAATACAACCAGCTGATTTCACGCCGTATCCGTGAGATTGGTGTTTTTTCAGAACTAAAAAGCCATAAAATTTCAGCTGCTGAAGTTCGTGAAATCAACCCTGTAGGAATTATCCTATCAGGTGGTCCAAACTCTGTATACGAAGATGGTTCATTCGATATTGACCCAGAAATCTTCGAACTCGGAATTCCTATTTTGGGAATCTGTTACGGTATGCAATTATTAACTCATAAACTTGGAGGAAAAGTTGTTCCTGCAGGTGACGCTGGGAATCGTGAATACGGTCAATCAACTCTTACTCACACACCATCAGCTCTTTTTGAATCAACACCTGATGAACAGACTGTTCTGATGAGCCATGGTGATGCGGTTACTGAGATTCCTTCTGACTTTGTTCGTACAGGTACATCAGCTGACTGCCCATACGCAGCAATCGAAAATCCAGATAAACACATTTACGGTATTCAATTCCACCCAGAAGTTCGTCATTCTGTATACGGAAATGATATCCTTCGTAACTTTGCCCTTAACATCTGTAAAGCTAAAGGCGACTGGACAATGGATAACTTCATCGATATGCAGATCCAAAAAATCCGTGAAACCGTCGGTGATAAACGTGTCCTTCTTGGCCTTTCAGGTGGGGTTGACTCATCTGTCGTTGGGGTTCTTCTTCAAAAAGCGATTGGCGATCAATTGATCTGTATCTTCGTGGATCACGGTCTCCTTCGTAAAGGAGAAGCGGACCAAGTTATGGACATGCTTGGTGGTAAGTTTGGTTTGAATATCGTCAAAGCAGACGCAGCTAAACGTTTCCTTGATAAACTTGCTGGCGTTTCTGACCCAGAACAAAAACGTAAAATTATCGGTAATGAGTTTGTCTATGTATTCGATGACGAAGCAAGCAAGCTCAAAGATGTGAAATTCCTTGCTCAGGGGACACTTTACACTGACGTGATTGAGTCTGGTACAGATACAGCTCAAACTATCAAGTCTCACCACAACGTTGGTGGCCTTCCAGAAGACATGCAGTTTGAACTGATCGAGCCACTCAACACTCTTTACAAGGACGAAGTTCGTGCCCTTGGTACAGAGCTTGGTATGCCAGACCACATCGTATGGCGCCAACCATTCCCAGGACCAGGACTTGCTATCCGTGTCATGGGTGAAATCACTGAAGAGAAACTAGAAACCGTTCGTGAGTCAGACGCTATTCTTCGTGAAGAAATTGCTAAAGCAGGTCTTGACCGTGATATCTGGCAATACTTCACTGTTAATACAGGCGTTCGTTCAGTTGGTGTTATGGGTGACGGTCGTACATATGACTACACGATTGCAATCCGTGCCATCACCTCTATCGATGGTATGACTGCTGACTTTGCCAAAATTCCTTGGGAAGTTCTTCAAAAGATTTCTGTGCGTATCGTAAATGAAGTGGATCATGTTAACCGTATCGTCTACGATATTACAAGTAAACCACCTGCAACAGTTGAGTGGGAATAGAGTTAATGAGTTAAAAAAAGCCTAGAAATCAATATTTCTAAGGCTTTTTATTTTGCTTTAACAACAATTTAACAACAAAAACTATTTTTCAGTATTTAAACCTAATATCATTTTAACCTTTTTGGTACTTTCTATATACATACCTTTCTTAGACTCGCTAACAATTCTAGCATAGTCTCTATTATCTTCAGACAATTCATAAATACGATAAAAATTATTATTAAATTAAACCCCACTAATCAAATCATTTTCTTCATTCATTATTTCATCGCTACATCAAGTTTCTGAATATATTTCTATTAAACCTTCATAAACAGTTAAACAATAAACCCTGATTAATCAATTTTTAAATGTATCTTACCCTTCACTACATCCGGTATATATTTTGAAGTAATCTCATATTCAATCGTTTGAGGAACATTCTCAAACATTAGTATCGATGGAAATGCCATTGAGGAGTTATGTTTCAAATACTCAATGCCAAATCTTAAAATATCAAATTCTGAATTTGTAAAATTTTTATATATAAATATGTGTTCTAAAGAGTTTTGATAGTTGTATTTTTGATCTTCATAACCAGGTCTCGTAGTATATGCGATAAGTGGATTAATATTAATTCTTTCTATATTTGATGGGATTATTTGAAAATAAGCGTAAGCATCAACTGAGTCACTTTCTTTAATTTTAAATAGAAATTCATCTAACTCAATTTCCTGTATCTCCTCAATTATGTTCTCCCCTGGATAAAGTAAGTTATTATGTTTTAATAGACAACCTTTTGGTACCATCAGTTTTATATCGATATCTTCATCATATGTTTTACCTAAGTTAGAAACGATTAGTTCGACAAATTTAATGTTATCTATGTATGTGAAATATTCAATGTACTCTTTGTAAGATATTATTTCCCAATATAATTTGTTTAATTTAGAAAAGCGTTTCTTTTCCTTGTCAGACCCTATATACGAAGGACCACTGTTACCGAAAGGAATTTGTACCTGAAGTTTATGTTTCATTAAATTCCCTAAATACCAAAAATTTTCATGTAGTTTGATTTGGTTTTCTTTAGCGAAATCATTTATAGTATATTTGAATTTATCACTAATGGCCACAGAATCAGCTATTTGATAAAGAAAATCAACATTCGCATCTTCTTTTGAAGGCATAGTCAACATTTTACTTTTATCTTCTAATATATCTGCTTCTTCAGAAATTACGGTACTGTTTAGTTCATCTATATATTCGTTAATCTTACTTTGCTTTTCATTAATAAATTTTGACTCCAGTAAACTAAATTGTTTAGGTAAAATATTTTCGTCAGATAATGTTTTTTTATCCCTTATTGTCAAAAACGGTTTTATATTTTCGTTTTGATAAGTTTCTTTTTCTGAAATTAATTTTAAAAAATAAAGTGATAGATGATTTGTAAAAAGCCTTTGAAAATCAATCTCATCTTTAACTATAAAAAATATCCCTCTATCTTTATATCTTTCTTTAAATTCTTGCACTTTTTCATATTGCTTAATGTCTATATTAGACGGAATTATCGGAGCTTCTAAAAAGTACATAAAAACTTGTTTGTCAGCTGATAGCATCTCCTCAATTTCTTCTTCCGTTCCGGATCCATAATTATCTGTTGCAGTACCAAATCTTGTCCAAAATATAGCAACAGCTGCATCACATTCCCTAACAATTTGCTTATTTAATAATTCCTGTGGTTTATCACCTGATTCAGGAAAGCTATCCGTTGACCAATGCTTGATTGATACTTGTATATTATTCGAACTACCATACAGTTTATTAAAATTATCAACAGCTTCCTTAATTAATTGAAGATAGCCAGTAACATCCCCAGGGCAAGAAATTAATAAATCGTAAATAGTCACTCCTTCTCTTGGCATCCATGTATCCTCCGGAAATTTAATACTATACAAACCTAACCTATTATAATTATAAATCAAAAAAAACAATAAAATCAAATTCTCTTACTGTTTTATTGGTTATAAACAATTGGAAATCAATGGTTTAGAACAAAGGTATCTACAACACAAAAGAGTAAATTAGGCTATGTTAATAGCATTTATCCCTTAGCGACTGCTCTTGTAGAAACTTATGGCAGTGATGTAAAGCCATATTGGAAAAAAGATGATATTAATAAGGCAAAAGAGAAAGCCAGTAATCGTATAGTGAGATTTATCTTTGGATAAAAAATAGTGTAGGCTGAAGAGAACTCTTTAAAACTAGCTTGCTACAATTATTCTTTGTCAGATTTCAATGAAGTAACTATAGAAAATAAGAACGGAAATAGATTTTCCTGTAAGATAATACCGCTGGATCATGAACTTCAGTGGTTTTTCTTTAAATTTTGAAATTCGATGGTTTCAAGGTTGTAGGAATCCCTCCCCCCTACTTCTCTTTTTAAATCCTTAAAACCATGCTATAATATAGTAAGTATAGCTCCAATAACCTGATTATAAAAGTCAGCGATAAAGATTTCTTACATCATCCGTAAGTATTATTCTACTCTGATTCATATTATAATGAAAGTAACAAAAAATGGAGGTGTTTCACATGGACACAATTTTACGAGTAGAATCATTAAAAAAGTATTATGGGAAAGGTCCCAATATTACCAAAGCCTTGGATAGCATATCTTTTCAAGTTGTAAAAGGTGAGTTCTTAGGAATTATGGGGAGTAGCGGTTCTGGGAAAACAACTCTTCTTAACTGTCTAGCCACAATCATCAAGCCAACTGACGGTTCCATTCAAATGCAAGAAAAGTATTTAGGTCAGTTAAAAGGGAGCCAATTAGCAGATTATAGAGGCAAGGAAATTGGCTATCTCTTCCAGAATTTTGAGCTCTTGGACAATCTGACTGCCAAAGAAAATATTTTACTTCCCTTATCTTTGCACAAGGTCGATGCCAACGAAAGCAAGGTTCGGTTAGAATTACTTTCCCAATATCTGGATATTTCTGAACTTCTGGATAAGTTCCCTTCTCAATTATCAGGTGGTCAACGGCAAAGGGTAGCTGCTGCGCGCGCCTTAATTTTAGACCCTAAGATTGTATTTGCGGACGAGCCCACAGGAGCTTTGGATTCAAAAAATGCGACCATTTTGATGCAAAAATTATCCGAAATGAATCAAGTGGAAGAAACCACCATTCTCATGGTGACCCACGATTCCGTAGCAGCTAGCTTTTGCAACCGCATCTTGTTTATCCAAGATGGAAAACTATTCCATGAAATCCGTCGCGATTATCCAAGAGAAAGTCAAGAAGACTTCTATCACAGAATACTAAAGGTCATGGCTGCACTAGCTGGAGGTGATGGTAATGTTTTCTAAATTAGTCTCAAGAAATAGCAAAAGAGATCGAAAAAATAACGGCCTGTATTTCAGTTCTATGGTTCTGTCTATTATCTCCTTTTACATCATCCTTTCTTTGACTCATCAAGATGTGATGCACTTTCTAAAACAAATAGAAAGTGACGCTGTAAATAAACTCTTTAGCATGATTCCCATTCTTTATGTAGCAACGCTCTTTATTCTCTTTTTTCTAGTTTACTTCTCAAGCAGTATGCAGATGGAAAGAAGAAAACATGAATTTGGTGTTTATCTCACACTGGGCATGCGAAGAAGCAAACTCTTCTTACTGCTCCTACTCGAGGATTTGAGAAACAGTGTCCTTGCCCTTGGAATAGGCCTTCCTATTTCCATCTTAATTTCAGAATTGATTAGCCTAATAACCGCTAAAATTGTGGGACTAGGGATTATTGAACATCAATTTTCTCTATCTACCACAGCTCTACTCTATACAGTCATCGGCTTCCTAGCCGTAAAATTAGCTGTTTTTGTCCTTTTAAGTGCAAAGACTGCCAATATGGAAATCGGAAACCTGCTCGCCTATTCTCCTTCTGGGATGAAGAAACTACTCCCCAAGGGGGTGTACCTTCTTGCTTCTGTCCTCGGAATTTTGCTTCTAGGAACAGCCTATTACATGGGTATGAGTGGACGAGCTTGGGAAAATGTCATAACAATGGGCATCACCGTTCTCTTAGGAACTCTGGGAACTATCCTACTCTTCTTTGGTATGCGTTTATTTATAGACTTTTTGGTCAAGCTTGGAAACAATCGAAAACTTCATGCCTATAATTTTAGACAGATTCAGGAATTAGTTATCCAACGCTCAACTATACTAGCTGTCTGCTCCCTCTTAATCTTCTCTGCCTTGTGCCTCTTTGGAGCAGGTGTGGCCATTGCAAGCGGCAATCCAGGCAATCAAACCCACGTATTGGATTATACATTTAGAGATAGTAAGCAGGAAACAGATGAAAATCTTGATGTAAATGCAGTTAAAAAAGAGCTTGAAGCTGCCGGGCTAGTATCACAGTTTTCAAAGATTCTGCAAATTAAAGTAGGCCAAACTAAAGAACACGAATCCGTGTCCTTCGAAGAGGTCATCAAGGAGTTTAAAAATCAAAAAGACAACAAGAACAAGGAAATTTTGCTCCATAAATTTAAACAGTCTACTAATTCCCACCTTATACCAGTTTCCGAATACAATGAACTTAGAAAGGCTGCCAATCTTCCTCCTCTAGAACTAACTAATAAGGAAGCATATTTGTATATGGGGAAAGATTTTCTGCCAGATGAAAGTCTCGTCAACTCTGTCCTAAAGACAAAGCCTCAAATCAAAGTCATGGGAAATGATGTAAAATTGATTGGCGAAGTGGAGTCTTTGCCAATCGTAACGGATCATGAGATAACCCTCTCTGTCGCTCTCATAGTTCCAGATGAGATTTTTATGAGCTATACAGACGGTCGCTATTCGAACTATGTTAGCGGTATCTTGGCTCCTGAGCTAGTCAAGGAAAAAGGCTTGATGAGAGCTATCTCAGATACCAATGAAAAGCTAAATCAAACCTCTCTTGGCTATGAAAGCTATATACAAAATATGGGAAGACAATTGTTTTACATTATCTCTGCCAGCTATGTCACCATCTATCTGTCTATCATCTTCCTTGTTGTCGCAAATACAATTATTGGCGTTCAGTTTTTGATGGGACAAAGACAATCCTATAGACGATACCAGACCTTAATCCATCTTGGTGCCAACTACGAAACTCTTTGTAAATCGTCAGAAAAGCAAGTCAACTGGTATTTCGGTCTACCAATAGCCCTTGCACTTATCAGTAGTAGCTTCGGAGTGAGCTCCCTCCTCACAGGAATAGTGCCCGCTAGCGCAAGAATGGTTATGGGGCAGAAATTTATCACAGCCATGCTGATAGTACTGCTGTTAGCTGGCTTTGAAGTCATCTATATCAGAATTGTAAAGAAAAATAGCAACAAGTACTTATTGTCATTAATGGAACCCAAAAGAGATGAATAAGGTAGAATAAAATAGGAAAAGGAGGAACCGATATGAAGCATATTCTGGTTATTGAAGATGAAGCCTTGATTCGAGATGAAATTGTTATCTTGTTAGAGAAAGCGGGTTATCAAGTTGATAAGTTGACTGACTTCAAAGATACAAGCCAGCAAGTGCTGCAATACGATACAGATCTAATCATGCTGGATTTGAATTTGCCAGGAGAAACAGGTTTTCAAATTTGTAAAAATCTCAAGTCAAAACGCTCTGTCCCTATATTGGTTCTCACTTCCCGTGAACAATTAAAAGATGAAATCTACGCCCTAAAATTAGGGGCAGATGAGTATCTAACAAAGCCTTTCAAGAAAGAAAGATTTTTGGCACGTATAGAAAATATCTTGAAACGCTATGAAGGCAGACAAAATCTACTTGAAAAAGATAATTTTCTGCTGGATAGACAGACCTATACCCTTTATATCAATGGACACTCGATTTTACTTCCCCAAAATCAAGGGAAATTGTTAGAAACTTTATTAGTGGCAACTGATTCTGTCGTCACAAAAGAAGAACTAAGCATGAAACTGTGGAATACAACTGAGTTCATCGATGAAAATGCCCTTCAAGTAAATATTGCAAGACTCAAAAAGGTGATGAAACAGGCTGGTATTGCACTTCAAGTCAAGTCCGTCAGAGGCATCGGTTACAAATTGGAAGAGGAAAGGGAATATGAAACAGAATCCTAAATATTTGGCTACCTATCTGCCTTGGTTACTTGTTCTCTTAGCATTTGATCTATTCACAGCTGTCCTGCTTTGGCTTTCAGACGTGAGAAAGTTTCAAGCCCTCATCATTCTCTATCTTTTAGCTACTGTCCTACTCTTTTTCATCCTATCATTCCTACTGATAAGAAAAGAAAGAAAAAAATCCGCTGCCTATAAAGCCTTCATAGCCAATCCCAAGGTCGATACTGAGCTGGAATTATTGCGTTTATCAAGTGCCTCAGAGAAAGAAAACATCGAAGAAATCGCAAATGCGCTTTACCAAAGGCAAGCGAAAATAGGAAAGCTCAACTCATTACTAGCCGAATACGAGGACTATGTTGAAAAATGGGCTCATGAAATCAAACTCCCTCTATCGCTTCTTTCCCTCCTTTTGGACAATCAAAGTGACCAGTTGCCAAAGGATACAACTTTTAAGTTGGACTATGTGAAAAATCAAATCCAAGGAAATGTATCACAGATACTATTCTATTACAGGGTGAAAAGTGAAAAAAATGATTTTCTATTTGAAGACCTTGACCTCCAAGAGTGTATCCAAGATCTTTTGGAAAACTTTGATCCCTTGCTCAAAGAAAAGAAATTTACGATTAAGTTAGAAAACATACAAGGAATCTGCTACACCGATCAACGCAGTTTTGAATTTATCCTCTCTCAAATCCTCGCCAACGCCCTTAAATATAGCTCTGACAAGCCCGAACTCAGTATTTCTATGTCAAAAGATAAGGGGCACACAAGTCTGATTATTAGGGATAATGGTTGCGGAGTTAAAGCTTGTGACCTCCCTCATATCTTTGAAAAAGGCTTTACAGGTGATTCAGGTGATACAAGGAAAAAATCAACAGGTATGGGGCTCTATCTAGTCAAACAATTAGCAGATGCTTTAAAAATCGAAATCACAGTAAAATCCGAATGGACGCAAGGATTTGAAATCTCTCTTTCTATTTAGTCAATTTTTCGATTAAGAAAATTGCCTAATCATAGAAAGCACATATGTTATATCAAAAAGGAAAGCACTTCTGCTTTCCTTTTTTATTTGCGTTTCTTCTTCGCTTTCTTCATTTTGTTAGCCATGCGTTTCATGGACTGTTTCATAGCAAATTCACCGATTTTACCTTTTAGTCCACCACCAAACATCTGGCTCATATCTGGCATTCCCGCTCCTCCTAGAGCTGATAAGTCAGGCATACCACCTTGTCCCATCATTCCTTCAAGGGCAGACATATCCATTCCTCCCATATTTGGCATATTTTTAGGAAGGTTGTTTGGATTGATTCCCATTTGCTTCATCATTTTGTTCATATCCCCAGACATGACACCCTGCATGAGCTGTTTAGCCTGGTTAAAGTCCTTGATAAATTTATTGACTTCGACAAAGGTATTTCCAGAACCTGAGGCAATACGACGACGACGGCTTGGATTTAACAAATCTGGATTTTCACGTTCTTCAGGTGTCATTGAAGACACAATAGCACGTTTGCGAGCAATCTGGCGTTCATCTACCTTCATGTTTTGAAGGGCTGGATTGTTAGCCATACCTGGAATCATCTTGAGCAAGTCTTCCATTGGTCCCATGTTTTGCACCTGATCCAACTGATCAATGAAATCATTGAAATCAAAGGTGTTTTCACGCATCTTCTCAGCCATTTCAAGGGCTTTTTGCTCATCGTATTCTTGAGAAGCTTTCTCAATAAGAGTAAGCATATCCCCCATGCCGAGGATACGGCTTGACATACGGTCTGGGTGGAAGGTTTCGATATCTGTAATTTTTTCACCTGTACCAGTGAACTTGATTGGTTTTCCAGTAATATGACGAACAGATAGAGCAGCACCACCACGAGTATCGCCATCAATCTTGGTAAGGATGACCCCAGTCACTTCCAACTGAGCATTGAACTCACGCGCAACATTGGCTGCTTCCTGACCAATCATGGCATCAACAACGAGCAGAATTTCATTTGGTTGAGCCAAGGCTTTCACGTCACGAAGCTCATTCATCAAAAGCTCATCAATCTGCAAACGCCCTGCCGTATCGATCAAGACATAGTCGTTATGATTGGCTTGGGCTTGTTCCAAACCTTGACGTACAATCTCCACAGCTGGAACTTCCGTTCCTAGAGCAAAAACTGGTACATCAATCTGTTGTCCCAAGGTTTTAAGCTGGTCAATGGCAGCTGGACGATAGATATCCGCCGCAATCATCAAAGGACGAGCATTTTCTTCTTTCTTGAGTTTGTTGGCGAGTTTACCAGCAAAAGTTGTTTTACCAGCCCCCTGCAAACCAACCATCATGATAATTGTAGGAATCTTAGGTGACTTGATAATTTCTGCCGTATCAGAACCTAAAACGGCTGTCAGTTCCTCATCAACGATTTTAATAATTTGTTGCGCAGGATTAAGGGTATCAATGACCTCATGCCCAACTGCACGCTCACGAACTTTCTTGATAAAGTCCTTTACAACAGGCAAGGCAACGTCGGCCTCAAGCAAGGCCAAGCGAATTTCTTTGGTTGCCTCTTGGACATCAGATTCAGAGATTTTTCCTTTTTTACGTAGATTTTTAAAGACGTTCTGTAAACGTTCTGTTAAACTTTCAAATGCCATTTTTCTTCCTCTTATTCTCTATTATCAATGCTTGTTAAAATTTCTATCTGCTCCTTCAGAAAGTCATCCTTG
>NZ_KV794510.1:41176-76603 GCF_001808785.1 Streptococcus sp. HMSC077D04
GATAGCGCTCCAAAATCTGGTCAAAAATCTGACTGCGGACAATGTAGTCCGAGTACATGTGCAATTTCATCTCATAATCTTCCAGAATCTTTTCTGTCCGCTTGATATTATCATAAACAGCCTGACGACTGACACCAAATTCCTCGGCAATTTCAGCAAGGCTATAATCATCAGCGTAGTAGAGCTCGATATAATTCATTTGCTTATCTGTCAAAAGCGCCGCATAAAATTCAAAGAGCGCATTCATACGGTTGGTTTTTTCAATTTCCATAACTTTTATTATACCAAAAAATCTATTATACTTCTACATTAGAAGTCATTCTAATAAAGATAGAAAAATAATGGTAAGTTCTAAAAGCAACTTCCACATAACTTTTCAACGTAGAATTTTTTTCTATTTAGGTTCGATTTCTTTTGAGGGTCAAGCGGCTTTTTCCCCGTGTTTTTTCAGATCCAAGCCAATCTCAACTTCCAGTTGCCACTCATGAATCCAACTTACTTGCCTAGAACTTAGTGAGTATATTTGTGGCTATTGTCTGCGACCATAATACGAATCCCATCAATGAAAATCTCAGTTTAGTCAACAAAGAAAAGCCTTAGAAACTTGTAGTCTAAAGGCTTTGTCTTAAATCTGAAACCAACGTGGATAACGTTGGTCTTTTACTTTTACCCAATCACACTTCCGTTTGGTACAGCTGGATCAACTGTAAGAAGGCTTAATTGTCCATCATGTTCAGCTGAGAGAATCATCCCTTGGCTGACATATTTTTTCATCATTTTACGTGGTTTGAGGTTGGCAACAATTTGGACTTTCTTGCCGACCAATTCTTGTTCATTTGGATAGTACTTCGCAATTCCTGAAAGGATTTGACGGTCTTCACCATCACCAGCGTCCAAGCGGAATTGAAGCAACTTTTCTGAGCCTTCTACTTTTGAAACTTCTTTGACTTCTGCGACACGGATTTCAACCTTGTCAAAGTCTTCAAACTTGATTTCATCCTTGTTAAGTTTGAGCTCAACTTCATCCGGATTCCATTCTTTTTCGACTGCTGGTTTATTTCCTTCCATTTGTTCTTTGATATAGGCGATTTCTTCTTCCATATCCAGACGTGGGAAGATTGGTGTTCCTTTGGCGACTACTGTTACACCCTCAGGGAAAGCAGCCAAACTCAAGTTCTCAAGGCTCGCTACTTCTTCCAATCCAAGTTGAGTCAAGACTGCACGACTGGTTTCCATCATAAATGGTTCAATCAAGTGAGCTACGACACGAAGGCTGGCTGCCAAGTGGCTCATAACACTTGCCAATTGGTCACGAAGTGCTTCATCCTTAACCAAGACCCATGGAGCTGTCTCGTCGATGTATTTATTAGTACGGGAGATAAGCGTCCAAACTGCTTCAAGGGCACGTGGGTAGTCAACTGCTTCCATGTGTGTATGGTAGTCAGCGATTGATTGTTCTGCAACGTCAGCAAGAGCATGGTCAAACTCTGTTACACCCTCTACATAGGCAGGGACTTGCCCGCCAAAGTACTTATTAATCATAGAAACCGTACGGTTGAGGAGGTTTCCAAGGTCATTGGCCAATTCGTAGTTGATACGGCCTACATAGTCTTCAGGAGTGAAGGTTCCGTCTGAACCAACTGGAAGGCTACGCATGAGATAGTAACGAAGTGGATCTAGTCCATAACGCTCTACCAACATTTCAGGGTAAACGACATTCCCTTTAGATTTAGACATTTTGCCGTCTTTCATGACGAACCAACCGTGAGCAATCAAACGATCGGGCAATTTGATATCCAACATCATAAGAAGGATTGGCCAGTAGATTGAGTGGAAACGAAGGATGTCTTTTCCTACCATGTGGAAGACTGTGCCATTCCAGAATTTGTCAAAGTTACCATGTTCATTTTGACCGTAGCCAAGAGCTGTCGCATAGTTAAGAAGGGCATCAATCCAAACATAGACAACGTGTTTTGGATTAGATGGCACTGGCACACCCCATGTAAAAGTTGTACGAGAAACAGCCAAATCTTCCAAACCTGGCTCGATAAAGTTGCGCAGCATTTCATTCAGACGACCATCTGGAGTGATAAATTCAGGATGAGCTTTGAAAAATTCTACTAAACGGTCTTGGTATTTGCTGAGGCGAAGGAAGTATGATTCTTCAGATACCCATTCAACCTCGTGTCCTGATGGAGCGATACCTCCCGTTACATTTCCGGCTTCATCACGGAATACTTCTGCAAGCTGGCTTTCTGTAAAGAATTCCTCATCTGAAACTGAATACCAACCAGAGTATTCACCCAAGTAAATATCATCTTGAGCAAGCAAGCGTTCAAAGACTTGTGCGACAACTTTTTCATGGTAGTCATCAGTTGTACGGATAAATTTATCGTATGAGATATCTAGTAATTGCCAGAGTTCTTTGACTCCAACTGCCATCCCATCAACATAGGCTTGAGGTGTAATGCCAGCTTCTTCTGCTTTCTGCTGGATTTTCTGACCGTGCTCATCAAGACCTGTCAGATAAAAGACATCGTAACCCATCAGGCGTTTGTAACGGGCTAGGACATCACAGGCGATGGTTGTGTAGGCAGAACCAATATGAAGTTTACCAGATGGATAGTAAATCGGTGTTGTAATATAAAAATTCTTTTCAGACATAATTTTTCCTTTCCAGGCAAATGAAACCTGTTTTTCTAACACTTCATTATATCACATTTTTAATGATTTTCGATAGGGAAATCCATACAAAAACAAGATAGACAAGTGTCCATCTTGTTTAACTTATTCATAACGAAGGGCTTCAATTGGATCAAGTTTCGAAGCCTTGTTGGCTGGCAAAACTCCAAAAATCATACCCACGCTAGCCGAAACTGCAAGACTAAATAGGGCAACTGGGATTGATACTCCCACTTCTATACCCGCTATCAATCCTTGCAAAAGTAGACCAGCTATAGCTGTTAAGCCTGTCGCAATGGTTAGACCAATAACTCCACCAAGCAAGGTCAAAATCATGGATTCAATCAAAAACTGAATTAAAATATTGGCACGTGTCGCACCCAAAGCCTTACGGAGACCAATCTCACGAGTACGCTCTGTCACCGAAACCAGCATGATGTTCATAACACCAGTCCCCCCAACAAAAAGGGAAATTCCTGCAATGGCACTAATAATCGTAGTTATAAAGCCGAACAATTGTTGTACTTCTTGGAAGGCTGCAGTCGCATCTGCCACCTGATACTCCCCTTGCTGAATACCAGCAATTTCGGTCAATTTTCTAGCTAATTCTGGTCCCACAGTTGGTGTCAAACTGGTATCATTAACCCGGAAGACAATATCAGAAATCTCATCCATATTGAAGTTGTTGGCAAGAGAAATATTAGTCGTAATCGGAAGTCCACCAATACCAAAAGTCTTGGCAGTCTTGGCCTCATCGCTGGTATAGACACCAATGACACGATAGCTAAAGCCACCAACATCTATAACCTGGTTAACAGCTTCTTGAGCGGATCCGAACAGACTATTGGCAAGTTCTTGGTCTAGCAAAATGACACTGGCCACATCTTTATAATCCTGAGCTATGAAACTGCGGCCTGCAACAATTTCATTTTCAACAGCCTTCATGTAAGTAATATTTCCACCTGTCAAGCTAGCGCGCTCCACTTTTTTATCTTTATAAGATAAGGTGGTATTCGTTGAGTTGGTTACATAGTAACTATCTACCCCCTTCAGTTTAGCCGCCTCCCTGACCCAAGACTCTTGTGGTTTTGGTGGTTCAACAGGAACTTCCTCTTCTTTCCCAGAAACTGTCAAAGCCGATTGTTTTTGGGTAAAAGAACCGTCTTTACTTTTAATAGGCGAGAAAAAGACATGAATATTCTTCTGTGACTTGGTCATGTTTTTATTGACCTGACGAGACATGGAATCCCCCAGAGCCATAATCACAACAACTGATGAAACACCAATGATAATCCCAATCATAGTAAGAAAAGAGCGCATCTTATGTGCCATGATAGATGAAAAGGCAAATTTCAGATTCTGCATCTTAGTTTTCCTCCTTTTCTAACTGCGCACTGTCAGACGAAATAACTCCATCTCGAATGACAATCTGGCGTTTGGCATAAGTAGCGATTTCAGGCTCATGCGTTACCATGATAATAGTTTTTCCTTCTTTATTTAGTTCAACCAATAGTTGCATGATTTGGTTCCCTGTTTTGGTATCCAAGGCTCCTGTCGGTTCGTCCGCTAGGATAATAGAAGGATTGTTTACCAAGGCACGCGCGATAGCTACACGTTGCTTTTGACCACCAGATAATTCCGAAGGCAAATGATGACTACGTTCTGTCAATTCAACCTTATCTAAATACTCCTCAGCTAACTTGCGACGTTTTGAAGCCGAAACTCCCGCGTAAATCAAGGGCAATTCTACGTTTTGCAGAGCGTTAAGTTTAGATAGAAGAAAAAACTGCTGAAAGACAAAACCGATTTGTTGATTGCGGACCTTGGCTAGTTGTTTTTCACCGAGTCCAGCTACTTCTTGGCCTTCAAGATAATATTCTCCACTGGTTGGTGTATCCAACATACCAATCGTATTCATGAGAGTAGACTTACCCGAACCAGATGGTCCCATGATGGCAACAAATTCACCCTCATTCACTTCTAGGTTGATATTTTTGAGAACCTGCAGTTCTTGGTCACCGTTACGGTAGCTTCTGCAGATATTTTTTAGACTAATTAGTTGCTTCATCAGCCTTCACCTCTTTTCCTTCCTCTAGAGAAGACGTTGGGTTACTGATGACCTTGACTCCATTTGTCAGACCTGAAGTGATTTCTTGGTTGTCTGCATCAGCATTTCCCAAACCAACTTCCACTTTCTTAGCCTTTTTCTGCTCGTCAAGCACCCAGACATAGTTCTTATCATTTTCAGTCACAATACTTGTTAGAGGAACCAAAATGGCTTTACTCTTATTCTTGACCTCAACACTTACTGAGAATCCTTGTTTCAAATCACCGATTTCACTTGTAACATCGATAGTATATGGATATTTAGAACCAGAATTACCACCTGCTGCGGCAGTAGCTGCACTTGCCGCTTCACCATTGTTTTTAGGGTAGTCAGAAATGTAGCTAATCTTACCAGTCCAGCTCTTATCTTGGTAAACTTTAGAAGTAAAGGTTACTTCTTGTCCTACAGAGAGGTTGGCAAGGTTATATTCAGATAGTTCCCCCTTAACTTGCAAGTTTTCATTGCTAACGACATGAACTACCACCTGGCTAGCTCCAGTTGGAGATTTAGAAACATTACGGTTGACTTCGACCACAGTTCCCTCTAGGGTACTGAGAACCGTCATTGCATCCAACTGACTTTGAGCCTTGCTTAATTGTGCCGCTGCATCTGCACGGGCATCACGGGCATCACCCAATTGAGCATCAATAGAGGATACTGAATTTCCTGCGACTGGAGCTGGAGTTTGTGCCGCAGCTCCTTCGACTCCTGCTGGTGTTGGCAACTGTGGAGCCGGAGCTGAAGCGGCTTCATTCCGTGCTTGATTGAGTTCATTGATATGACGATCTGCCTTCGCAACTGCTCGACTAGCTGAATCATAGGCCGCGTGGGCTTCTGAACTACTGTACTTGACTAAAGCCTGTCCTTCGCTGACCTTATCACCCACAGAAACAAGGATTTCATCTAAATCTCCCTTACTAGCATCAAAATAAACATATTGTTCATTTTTTGCTGTTACTGTCCCTGACAATAAAACAGAGGATGCCACGCTTCCTTCCTTGGCAACAACAAGATGAGTAGGCTCATCTTTTACCGTGGTCTGAGATGGTTGTCTAAAGAGCAAAATCCCCCCAGCACCTAATACAACTACACTGGCAGCACCGATTGCTGCATACAATTGCCACTTTTTAGCTTTACGATTCTTCTTCATAATGAAACTCCTTTTTGATTTAAAGTCCTTAACAATATTATATAAAAATTAGCAAATATAAACAATAACCGTTCAGAACGAAATAATGACATTTCGGGATTTGATTATTGTTCGGAATCTATTTTTTACTACCATTGTACTAGTTATATAATACACTTTATTTTTTCTTTTTGCAAGCCTTTTCTTTAATTTTTTTGAACGTAGCAGATTTTTGCAATCAAATCAAAAAAAAGATAGAATATGACTATCAAAAAATGACACTCTACTATTTAAAAGAGTATAAAGGAGTTTTCAATGAGAGAATATGATATCATTGCTATCGGTGGAGGTAGCGGAGGAATTGCTACCATGAACCGTGCTGGTGAACACGGAGCCAAAGCGGCCGTTATTGAGGAAAAGAAATTAGGTGGAACTTGCGTCAATGTCGGTTGTGTTCCTAAAAAAATCATGTGGTACGGGGCACAAATCGCTGAGACTTTCCATCAATTTGGAGAAGACTACGGCTTTAAGACTACTGATCTTAACTTTGACTTTGCAACCCTACGTCGTAATCGTGAAGCCTATATCGATCGCGCTCGTTCTTCTTATGATGGCAGTTTTAAACGCAACGGAGTAGACTTGATTGAAGGTCATGCTGAATTTGTAGATTCTCATACTGTCAGCGTAAATGGTGAACTGATTCGTGCTAAACATATCGTGATTGCTACTGGTGCCCATCCAAGTATTCCAAATATTCCTGGTGCTGAACTAGGTGGCTCTTCTGATGATGTATTTGCCTGGGAAGAATTGCCAGAGTCAGTTGCTATTCTAGGCGCGGGTTATATTGCCGTTGAATTGGCTGGCGTACTCCACACCTTTGGTGTCAAGACAGATCTCTTTGTTCGTCGCGACCGTCCTTTACGTGGTTTTGATTCTTACATCGTTGAAGGTTTGGTAAAGGAAATGGAAAGAACAAACTTACCACTTCATACTCACAAAGTCCCTGTCAAGTTAGAAAAAACTGCTGAAGGCATTACCATTCATTTCGAAGATGGTACTAGTCACACAGCTAGCCAAGTTATCTGGGCTACTGGTCGCCGTCCAAACGTTAAAGGCTTGCAACTTGAAAAAGCTGGAGTAACTCTGAACGAACGTGGCTTTATCCAAGTGGATGAATACCAAAATACTGTTGTTGAGGGAATCTACGCTTTAGGTGATGTAACAGGCGAAAAAGAACTAACTCCAGTTGCTATCAAGGCTGGACGTACTTTGTCTGAACGTCTCTTTAACGGCAAAACAACTGCAAAAATGGATTACTCAACTATTCCAACTGTTGTCTTTTCACACCCTGCTATCGGAACGGTTGGTTTGACAGAAGAGCAAGCTCTTAAAGAATACGGTCAAGACCAAATCAAGGTTTACAAATCAAGCTTTACGTCTATGTACTCTGCTTGCACTGACAACCGTCAAGAAACACGTTTCAAATTGATCACAGCAGGTTCAGAAGAAAAAGTTGTCGGACTTCATGGAATTGGCTACGGTGTTGATGAAATGATTCAAGGATTTGCTGTTGCTATCAAAATGGGAGCAACCAAGGCAGACTTTGATGCAACTGTGGCGATTCACCCAACTGCATCTGAAGAATTTGTAACTATGCGTTAATCGAAATAAAAGAAGCTGATACAAATGTGTCGGCTTCTTTTGTGATGTTTTCTAATCAACAAAACAATTACCCACCTTAACCAGTAAGCAAAATCGGCTGTTACAGTGTTTGTTACCTTGTTTTAAAAAATTGGTTGACAATAATTAATCTACGAGTATAATAGTTACTATACATAAGAAAAGAGGTTAACTATTTTGAAAAAATCTCACGTTTATGCTATCCCTGCTATTGGAGCTGCTCTCATTGCTGTTTTAGCACAAATCAGTCTTCCAATTGGACCCGTTCCCTTCACTCTGCAAAACTTTGCAATCGGCTTGATTGCTACTGTCTTCAGACCGAGAGAGGCTGTACTTTCTGTTGGACTCTATCTTCTTCTAGGTGCTATCGGTCTTCCTGTCTTTGCAGGAGGTGGAGCTGGTTTTCAGGCTTTAGTTGGCCCTACTGCAGGCTATCTTTGGTTTTATCTTGTATACTCTGGACTTACTTCTTCCCTAACTAACAGCAAGAGTGGTGTTATCAAGATTTTTCTTGCAAACCTCTTGGGTGATGCCCTTGTCTTTATCGGAGGGATTCTCAGCTTGCATTTCCTAGCTGGAATGGCATTTGAAAAAGCTCTTGTTGTGGGAGTTCTTCCCTTTATCATTCCAGACCTTGGTAAAATTATTGCTATTAGTTTTATTAGCCGTCCATTACTTCAACGCCTTAAAAATCAGGCTTACTTTGCTAACTAAAAAAGGATATCGAGTTATCATGACTCAATATCCTTTTCTTTCATTTTGAAAACTTAATTGCCTTTAAAGGCATCCACCATTGTTTGAAATTCTTCATTGGAAAGAGTAATCCCTTTGCCCATTTTAGTATGATCTGGACTCCAAGCACGAATATCAAACTTTGCAGGAGCACCATTAAAGCTCACACGGTTGATTTCCTTGGTCCAACCTTTTTCGTTTTCAGAAAGAGTCAACAAGTGCTCTTCGATTTTAAATGTAAATTCTGCCATTTTCTTCTCCTTTTTTAGCTTTCATCTGATTATTCGTAAAATCTTGTAGATTTTAGGAAAATTTTATATAATATTGATATAAAAGAAGGGAGGCCACTATGAGACATAAATTCCAGCAAGTTTTAGATAAAATACATGACTTTTTAAATGGACATGACCAACCTGACCATACTGAAAGCAACTCCCTTACAGCCACTATTGAAGAGGCTATCCAGAAACAAACCGCTGTTCACCTTATCTTGTCTGAGACAAGCTTTACAGGTGATATCATCAAATACGATCAGCAACGCCAGCAAATTATCGTGAAAAATTTTGCCAAAAATGTGACCCGTATTATCCGCATAAGCGATATTCAACGCCTTCGCTTTGTCCCCTCAACTGTCCAAACAGCCCAAAAAAATATATTTAAGAAAGAGTGAGATGTAGTTGCTTCATCCCACTCTTTTTTCTTAACGAACTTGTTCAAAATGTAAATGAACCGCGATATGATCTCCATAACCACTTCTTTCCAAGTCACGTTGTAGACGATAGGAAATGTAGTGTTCTGCAATGGTAATGTATCCTGCACCCAGTAGACGATGTTCAACCATAGACTGAATCATGCTAATGGTAGCACGTTCTACCTTGGCTTCTTCCAAATCCAAAACCACTTTCTTAGTGACTTGTGCAAGGTTTTGACGCAAATCATCTGTCAATACATAGACAGTTTGTGCTGCCTTTAAGATAGCTTGGTAAATCTTATCTGGATTAAATTCAGCAATTTCTCCATCACGTTTGATTACTTGCATAGGTTTCTCCTTTATTCTTTGTTTTCTTTGATTTCTACCAGCATTTTTTCTTCTTCTGCTGTCAGTTGATAATGTTCAAGCAAATCCGGTCTGCGCTCGTAGGTTTTCTTTAAACTCTCGTACAATCGCCACTGACGAATTTTTTCATGGTGCCCGCTCATCAGTACATCTGGCACGACCATCCCTCGATAATCATAAGGACGTGTGTATTGAGGATATTCGAGAAGGCCAGAAGAAAAACTATCATCTTGGTGGCTAGACTCCTTACCAATCACTTCTGGAATCAGGCGTACCGTAGCATCAATCATAGTCATAGCCGCCAACTCTCCACCAGTTAAGACATAATCCCCCAGGGAAATCTCATCTGTCACCAAGGTCTTAATACGCTCATCATACCCTTCGTAGTGACCACAGATAAAGATCAGTTCCTCTTCTTTGGCCAAATCCTCAGCATAAGCCTGATCAAACTGCTTTCCAGCAGGATCGAGGAGAATGACGCGCGGATTTTTCTTTTCAATAGCATCAAAGGCATCGAAAATAGGTTGAGCTCGTAGCAACATCCCCTGACCACCTCCGTATGGTTCATCATCTACATGACGGGCCTTTTCAGCATTTTCTCGAAAATTATGATACTGGATATCCAAGAGCCCCTTTTCTCGAGCCTTTCCAACGATTGAGTGCTCTAGTGGAGAAAACATCTCTGGAAAAAGGGTTAAAATATCAATCTTCATCGTCTAACCCTTCTAAGATTTCCACATCGACGCGGTTATTTGGAATATCAACATTGAGAATCACTGGTGGGATATAAGGCAAGAGCAAATCACGCTTGCCTTTTCGCTTGACCACCCAGACATCGTTGGCACCTGGTTGCAGGATTTCTTTGATGGTTCCAATCAAGTTATCACCCTCATAGACTTCCAAACCGATAATCTCGTGATAATAAAATTCACCATCGTCTAGGTCATTCAAATCTTCCTCAGCGACCTTGAGACTGTATCCCTTGTACTTTTCAATAGCGTTGATATGGTACATATCTTTGAATTTAATAATGTCAAAGTTCTTCTGTTTACGGTGACTAGCGATGGTCACTGTTTGAACAAACTGATCTTTTTCATCAAACAAGGCCAGCTCAGTACCTTTTTTAAACCGTTCTTCTGCAAAATCCGTCACAGACAAGACTCGCATCTCACCCTGCAACCCCTGCGTATTGACGATTTTCCCAACATTAAAGTAGTTCATCTTGTCTCCTGTACTCTATTTCTATCCATCTTATTCTGACAATTCTCGAATAATAGTCACAATTTTTTCTGATTCTGACCATTGTAAATAATGGTGATTCCCTCCTAAAATGAGTTTAGTATTGGAAGTCCAATATTCTGATTCTCTGTACTCTTTTTCTCTATAAGCCTGACAAAAAATAAACACAGGGATATGAGCTTCTACAAATACATTCTCAAAATCTTCCTCAGTAATCTCTCCAGATATCTGAAATCCTGGATCTTGATTTTCCAACTCTGAACCTTTTTCTTGCATTATTTCCCAGATTTCTTTATTAATTTCAGGGCTAAATGTGGCTTGAGTTAAGTTCTTAAAATAAAGTTCAGGACCATACTCGTCAATCAGCCTCATCTGCTCTTCCATTTCTGGATAGGGATTTTCTGAAAAATCAGCAAACATGACTTTTTTAGTTGTCGGTTCAATTGCTAGTAAAGCCTGACACTTAATTGGTTTGTTGAACAATTTGCAAGCTAAAATTCCACTCAAACTATGTACACAAAGTATATATTCAGAAATCGCCAATTCTTCAAGTAGTTCATAAACTGCATCTGCAAGATTATCCAGATTTTTTCCAGCTTGGTCATGAATCGGACTCCTACCTGTGTTCGGAAAATCAATAGTCAAATAACCAATTGTAGGAGGAAGTTTTTCAAGTATAAGTAAAAAATTTTCATAACTTGGTAGCAAACCTGCGCCACTTAAACAAACTAGCATTTTCTTTTGCTTTTGATAAGTAACAGAGAGACTACCAATTTCTGTAGATACTTCAATCCTCTTCATAAAGAAATCCACTCGTTCTATTTAATGAATTATTAAAAATCCTTATCCTTTATTTTAACACGTTCCAATGATTTTCTCAAGTTGGATAAATCTCATCTTACAGAGCTACTACTTCTTCAAAAAATTCACCAACTATCTGATTAAACTCTTCAGGATGATCATTCATCGGTTGGTGTTTGCTGTCTGAAATCGTTACTTGACGCGCATTGGGATTTAAGGCAATGATCCCATCATAAATCATTTTTAGGTGTTTGGGAAAATCATTTTCGCCTCTTACTAATAGCATGGGAGGATTTCCTTTATATCCTTTTATCTCATGGACAGCCATAAAACCTGTGATTCCAAGATTCAAGAAAACATCTCGCCCAGTTTCTATAATGGCCGTCTTGACTAATTCTCTTGTGATAGGATTATCTGTACACATTTTTGAGTTCTTATCTGCAATCACCTTCCAAGGAATCGTTTTATACATAAGAGAACTATATTTTATGCGATTTCTCTCTTTATCTGATAGGTAACGATGCTGTCCCCAACTATCTACCATAACCAAAGCTAGAACTCGTTCTGGATGACGATAGGTGTACTCTTGAAGAGGATTTCCTCCCCAAGAATGTCCGACCAATATCACCTCATCTAACTGGAAATAGGACAAAATAGCATCTACATCTTGAACAGCACCTTCTAAGTCGGGTAGGCCAACTTTCATAGGTGATTCACCCTGTCCTCTAACATTGACAAAATAGAGGTCAAATCCTTCAAAAGCATCATACTGGTGAGCCCACATCTGACTACGTCCACAAGCTCCATGATAAAAAATAATGTGGCCTTTACTTGAGCTTCCAGGGCGATGATAAACAGCCAAGTCACAATCTAAGACTGGTATAATGTGACGTATCAAAGTCTCAGGTTTTCTGTTATAAAAAGCAATAGCTTCAGCTATATCATTTTGCTTCATTATTACACTCTCTCCTCTTTATCCTAGTATTATTCTTTTTATCTATTTTATCATGCCATATTAAAATCATCGTTTTCCAAACTTGATTTCATTAAAAATTTTGAATTTTCTGTATCATTTTGATTAAGAAAAAGAGTGCTAAGCAATCTTTACTTTCTTCTCATCAGATTCATGCCTAAAATTCCAGCAATAATCATAGTGGCTCCTATCACATGGTAGCTATAAATTGGTTCATGGAGGATAAGAGCTCCGGCTAGAATAGTCAAAACTGTTCCAAGATTTCCAAAGACACTGACGGTTGATGCTCCAAGTCGAACAATAGCATAGATAGAGAGACTACCAGTAACGATAGAGGCTAGAATTCCCAAATAGAGAATTGAAATCAGATAAGATACCTGTCCAAGTGGCGCAAAGTAAGCTAATATGTTGCCATCTAGATAGTGCGAGGTCAGACTCAGCGTATTAAAGGTGACGAAGCCAACAAATATCACAACAGCTGTCATATCCATAGCCCGATAGCGGCCTCCTTTGGACTTGCTGAGGATATTGTTTATTGCATTGGCGAGAACCGATCCCAACATCAAGAGAAAGCCAAAGCTAGCAGTCTCAGTACCAAAGTTAGCTCCTTTACTGAGGAAGATGAAAACTACTCCTGCTACGGATAAAAATAAAAAGAACTTTTGAAGCAAGCTTGTCTTTTCCTTAAGAAAGGCCGATGCTAAAAGGAGCGTAAAAATCGGGACAAGAGCCTGTAAAATTCCAGCTTCAGAAGACGATATATACTGTAAAGCAAAGGATTGAAAAATAAAAAAGAAAAGCGGATAGAAAAGACTCATAGGAAGAATAGAAAGAATATCTTTTCTACTTAAACTCACTTTGATAAGTTTGGTTTGATGAAAAACGACCATTACTAAAGCTGCGATTGTATAGCGATGCGCTAAGTTAGTGAGAGGACTGGCATAGCCTAAAGCAATCTTAGTAAATAAAAAAGAAAATCCAATGATTGCTGAAAAGGATAAAGCTGCTAGGTAAGCTTTTGTTTTCTCGTTCATAGATTGTTACTCCCTTTAAAAGTAGCTATTCTCAAGATAGATCAACTAGAATTCTTTGAGACTATCTTTCCATTGTAGCATAGTAGAATCCTAGATGCTATTTCTAGGATTAGTATTTTATACCTGCTATCACCGTTTATCTAGTTCATTGACTAAAAAGAACTCTACGAGTCTAGTCTGCCTTTCTCGTTCTTGTCTCACAAGTTCTAACTTATCTACCTCTTGTAGATTCTTCACTTTTATAGCATAATCCACCATTTTCCTTGCTTTTTCTTTCTTATATTTACTAATACCCTCTTTATTAGTAAAAAATTGATTTCTTACTGTCTTAGATGTTCCCCTTCAAAAATCCTTCCAAATCACGTTCATGTTGGTACTTAATGGCTGCAGTTTTGTCTTTCTCAAAGATGGTTTTAGTTAGGTCAATATGGTTGATGGCTGCGATTGCGACGGTGTAGTGAATGATATCAGCCAGTTCTTTTGCTAGTTCCTCGTTCGAATCCTGAACGCCCTCTTTTCGACCAGAGCGCCCATTCAAAACTTCGGCTACTTCTCCGACTTCCTCCACTAGCTTGATAAAAAGACCTTCCTCAGTCCGAGACTGCTGGTAATGTTCCAGTAGGTAGTCTTGTAATTGTCTAAACGTTAAATCCTTCATATCCTGCTCCTTGCAAAAAAAGCGAGACATCTGTCCCGCTTTTTTATTTTTCATCGATAACGATTCTTACTTTTTTGTCTTCAGTTGGGACAGAGTAGACAATCGTTCTTATCGCTGAGATAGTGCGACCCTTACGACCGATAACACGACCGACATCGCTTTGGTCAAGATCCAAATGATATTCCAAAAATTCTGGTGTATCTTCAATCTTGATAGTTAAGGCATCTGGTTGTGAAATCAAGGGTTTCACAATCGCAATAATGAGATTTTCAATCGTATCCATCTGTCAACCTACTTTAAACTTATTTTGAGAATTTAGAATCGTGGAATTTTTTCAATACGCCTTCTTTTGAAAGGATGTTACGTACTGTGTCTGAAGGTTGAGCTCCATCAGCCAACCATGCAAGAACGCGGTCTTCTTTCAAAGTTACTTGGTTTTCAGCAACAAGTGGGTTGTAAGTTCCAACTGTTTCAATGAAACGTCCGTCACGTGGTGAACGTGAATCTGCTACGTTGATACGGTAGAAAGGTTTTTTCTTAGAACCCATACGAGTCAAACGGATTTTAACTGCCATTTTTAAAGTCTCTTTTCTTATTTTTTATTTCGGTGAAATAGCTGAGCTATTTAGCACATGTTCTATTATAGCAGATTTCTAGCAGGTGTCAAGAAAAAAACTTGACAGACTATAAAATTTTTAAACCATTTAGAAATTTGTTATATTTTTAAAGAAAATCAGAAAGAGAATGTCATAAATACTATTTTAGAAACATTTTATAAAGAGCACCAAGTCAAGCCATTCATCTCTCCTGAACGTGATGTGAATGCTTGGCTCCTAAATCCCAAGCCCGTTCCCAAAAGAAACATGGAATTATTAACAGATGATTTACTAGCAGAGGATATCATTTTACTATGGAGAATCAACTTTGGTACTTTTACCACCGAAACTTGGTTCCCTAAATACTTTGAATACTCTTATGGTACTGATGCACCTAAGCATCTAAAAACTCTGGTGGAAAAAGGTTATGCTGGCATTGAAACAGCTTTTGAGTCACTTGACCATCTGAATGCTACTATGAAAAAGAATATCCTTAAGAAGAATGGGGTTACTGGCCTTTCTAAAATGAAGATTGCAGATTTGGATCAAGCCCTTCATAACCATTTTTCAGAAGAGGAATTAGCTGGTCTCTTTTCGATTCGCGGTTATAAAATAACTCCAAAAGGAAAGCACATACTGGAACATACCAGGACATTGTTGACCGTCATCCAAAGAAAAATCTCTAAGCAAGCGACTTTTTGGTTGGCTCCTCTAAAACTACCTTGTCACTAATATTTGAAATCCCCTTCTTTTTAGGGTACAATGGTAGAAATGAATTTTTGAGAGGAATAGAATGAAAAAACTAGCAACCCTTCTTTTACTGTCCACTGTAGCCCTAGCTGGATGCAGCAGCATCCAACGCAGCCTGCGTGGTGATGACTATGTTGATTCCAGTCTTGCTGCTGAAGAAAGTTCCAAAGCAGCTGCCCAATCTGCCAAAGAGTTAAACGATGCTTTAACAAACGAAAACGCCAATTTCCCACAACTATCTAAAGAAGTTGCTGAAGACGAGGCTGAAGTGATTCTCCACACAAGTCAAGGAGATATCCGTATCAAACTCTTCCCTAAACTCGCTCCTCTAGCGGTTGAAAACTTCCTCACTCATGCCAAAGAAGGCTACTATAACGGCATTACCTTCCACCGTGTCATCGATGGCTTCATGGTTCAAACTGGAGATCCAAAAGGGGACGGTACAGGTGGTCAGTCCATCTGGCATGACAAAGATAAGACTAAAGACAAGGGAACTGGTTTCAAAAACGAGATTACTCCTTATCTCTATAACATCCGTGGCGCTCTTTCTATGGCTAACACTGGTCAACCAAACACCAATGGTAGCCAGTTCTTCATCAACCAAAACTCTACAGATACCTCTGCTAAACTCCCTACAAGCAAGTATCCAAAGAAAATCATCGAAGCCTATAAAGAAGGGGGAAACCCTAGTCTAGATGGCAAACACCCAGTCTTTGGTCAAGTGATTGACGGTATGGATGTTGTAGATAAAATTGCCAAAGCCGAAAAAGATGAAAAAGACAAGCCAACGACTGCTATTACTATCGATAGCATCGAAGTGGTGAAAGACTACAATTTTAAATCATAAAAACCAAAAAAATACAGTATCCACATTCGGTACTGTATTTCTTTTACTCTCATTCTTAAGTTAAATTATTAAAATCCCAGATTTGGTCCATCCAGCCTTCATAGAAGTCTGGTTCGTGGCAGACCATAAGGATAGACCCCTTGTATTCTTTGAGAGCACGTTTGAGTTCATCCTTGGCATCCACATCCAAGTGGTTGGTCGGCTCGTCCAGCACTAAAACGTTGTTTTCACGATTCATCAAGAGACAGAAACGCACTTTTGCTTGTTCCCCACCTGACAAGACTTGAATTTGGCTTTCGATATGCTTGGTTGTCAAACCACAACGGGCAAGGGCTGCACGGACTTCTGCTTGGTTGAGGGCCGGAAAGGCATTCCAGACAGCCTCTAGTGGGGTTTGGCGATTACCACCTTCTACTTCCTGTTCAAAATAACCAAGTTCTAGGTAGTCACCGCGTTCAACTTCCCCAGCAATTGGTGGAATAATACCTAAGAGAGATTTTAAGAGAGTTGTTTTCCCGATACCATTGGCACCGATAATAGCAACCTTTTGATTACGTTCAAAGGTAAGATTTAAAGGCTTGGTCAGAGGACGATCATAACCAATTTGCAAATCCTTGGCTTGGAAGATAAAGCGCCCTGGCGTACGAGCTGATTTGAAATCAAAGGATGGTTTTGGTTTCTCACTTTGTAATTCGATAATATCCATCTTATCCAATTTCTTCTGACGAGACATGGCCATGTTTCGTGTTGCAACACGCGCTTTGTTTCGGGCAACAAAATCCTTAAGGTCCGCAATTTCTTTCTGCTGACGTTCGTAGGCTGCCTCTAGCTGAGATTTCTTCATAGCATAGACTTCTTGAAACTGGTAGTAGTCACCAGAATAACGCGTCAGCTGTTGATTCTCCACATGGTAGACAATATTAATCACATCGTTCAGGAAGGGAATATCGTGCGAAATAAGGACAAAGGCATTCTCATAGTTTTGGAGATAGCGCTTGAGCCAGTCAATATGCTCAGCATCCAAGTAGTTGGTTGGCTCGTCCAAAAGCAAGATATCGGGCTTTTCAAGGAGGAGTTTAGCCAAAAGTACCTTGGTTCTTTGCCCACCTGACAAAGAGGTTACATCCGTATCCATGCCAAAGTCCATGACACCAAGGGCACGCGCTACTTCATCAATCTTAGCATCCAAAGTATAGAAATCACGACTCTCCAGACGGTCTTGAAGTTCTCCCACTTCTTCCATGAGAGCATCAACATCCGCTCCGTCTTCAGCCATTTCCATATAAAGGTCATTGATACGAGCTTCAGCTTTAAACAGCTCATCAAAGGCCGTACGGAGAACATCACGCACCGACTGCCCTTCAGCAAGGACGGAGTGCTGGTCCAAGTAACCAGCAGTCACATATTTAGACCACTCAACCTTCCCTTCATCTGGCAACATCTTACCAGTCACGATGCTCATAAAGGTTGATTTTCCTTCACCATTGGCACCGACCAGGCCGATATGTTCTCCCTTTAGGAGACGGAAGGACACATCTTCAAAAATTGCACGGTCACCAAAACCGTGACTCAAATTTTTAACTTCTAAAATACTCATTTTAATTCCTTATCTTGTTTTTATGTAATTGTTTATAGAGGAACCAAGCCAAATAGCCACCCAAGGTATTAGTCCACAAATCATCAATCTCAAAGACGCGATTAAAATCAAAGACAAAGTCCAAGACTAACTGCGTACACTCAATTCCAAGACTCACTAGAAAGCTAAAAAGTAGCACCTTTTTTGTTTTCCGCAAGTTTGGAAGGAGATAAAGGAGTTGGAAAACAAGAGGAAAAAGCAAGAAGACATTGAGGATATTTTGTAAAAAAATCCAAAATAATTGTCCTACATCACTCACTTCGCCCAGTTTCCAGAGAGAATTGAAAGGAGTCAAAAGAAAAACCAGGCGTCCAAGATGCTGAATACCTGGAGTTTCCACTCCCACGGGAGAATGTTCTTGAGGAGTAAAGCAAAAGTAAACGATACAAATACTATAGAAAATGACTCCCCAGACCAAAATACGATTATAAGTCTTCTTCATCATTAAGGATTGACTGCTGCGACTGCTTTCTGGCGGTCACGTTTCATTGTATTAGAACGCAATTGTCCACAAGCTGCATCAATATCAGTACCGTGCTCTTGACGAACAACACAGTTAACCCCTTTTTTCTTGAGTGTATCATAGAAGGCCATGACGCGCTCTTTAGGACTACGGCTATATTGGTCATGCTCACTAACTGGGTTATAAGGAATCAAGTTTACATAAGACAATTTCTTGATGTTCTTGAGCAATTCAGCCAATTCCAAGGCTTGTTCTACACCGTCATTGACTTCATTAAGCATGATGTATTCAAAGGTCACACGGCGATTGGTTGTTTCGATATAGTACTCAATAGCGGCAAAGAGTTTTTCAATTGGAAAGGCACGGTTAATCTTCATGATGCTTGAGCGCAATTCATTGTTGGGTGCGTGAAGTGACACGGCAAGATTGACCTGAACCCCTTCATTAGCAAAGTCACGAATTTTATGGGCCAAACCTGAGGTTGAAACCGTGATGTGACGAGCACCGATGGCCATTCCTTTATCATCATTGATAGTACGAACAAAATTCAAGACATTATTGTAGTTATCAAAGGGCTCACCAATTCCCATGACAACAATATGGCTGACGCGTTCGTCCTGACCACGCTCATCAAAGTATTTCTGAACCAGCATGATTTGCGCTACGATTTCACCGTTATTGAGGTCACGTTGTTTCTTAATCAAACCAGAGGCACAGAAGGTACAACCGATATTACAGCCGACCTGAGTGGTCACACAGACAG
The DNA here is from genome assembly GCF_001808785.1 of Streptococcus sp. HMSC077D04. Taxonomy (GTDB): domain Bacteria; phylum Bacillota; class Bacilli; order Lactobacillales; family Streptococcaceae; genus Streptococcus; species Streptococcus mitis_BX. The sequence goes on from NZ_KV794510.1 coordinate 60,324, forward strand.
ATAAACCGTAATGTTGACGCATGAGTACTGTCTCAATCAGCATTCCATCTGGCAATTCAAAAAGATATTTAACTGTCCCATCAGCAGACTCTTGAACGATACGTTGTTTCAAGGGATTGACCACAAACTGGTCATTAAGCTTAGCAATCAAATCCTTGGAAAGGTTGGTCATCTCTTCAAATGACTGGACACGTTTACGGTAAAGCCATTCCCAGATTTGATCTGCACGGAATTTCTTTTCTCCCTGCTCCAAAACCCATTCCTGCATGGTTTGACGTGTTAAACTATAAATTGACGGTTTCATTTCTTCTCCTTATTCTCTACTCACTTCTGACGAATGACAAAATGACGTTGTCCCTTGTCCTCTTTCTGAGAATGCTGGTCCTTCTGACGACGTCTATTTTTCTTATCTGCATTCGGTTTTCGTTTTGTTTGAGTCGGTTTCTTTCCTTTTTTAGAAGGCTGTTCTTCTTCCTTCTTACGCATTTTCTTGTCAAATGATGCTCGCTTAGGGGCTTCATTTTCTAAGACAAAATAAGCACAACCATAACTACAATACTCTAAAAGGTAGTCTTGTAAACGACTGATTTTTTCAAGTTTTTCTTCTGTTCGGTCATCCTTATAAAACCCTCGTAGGCGAAGCTGTTCGTTGCTCCAGTCTCCCACGATATAATCAAACTTGGTTAAGACTTCTGAAAAACGCTGATTAAAAGCCGTCACATCAAAGGCATCCTTGATATTTTCCACCAAGGAAAAAGCTATCCCTTCCGTTTCAACCTTGTCCCCATGTAAATGGAACTCAGGACCAGGAAACTTGTTATAGTTGTATAATTCAGGTGCAATTTCTTTTCGCATAGATATCCTTTTTTCACGATTACTTAATACTTTATTTTACCATAATTTCTAGCAGTTAGCACGTTTCTCATAAAAATGAAAAAAGTCTGACGATTTTGTCAGACCAAAATAATATAACCTTAAAAAGAGAAGAACAATTCTTCCCTCCAACTATCATTATTTAGCAGCTGCGTACAATTCATCTACTTTGTTCCAGTTGATCACTGAGAAGAAAGCTTTGATGTAGTCAGGACGCACGTTGCGGTATTTCACGTAGTAAGCATGTTCCCAAACATCCAAGCCCAAGATTGGTTTTTTACCTTCTGAGATTGGTGTGTCTTGGTTTGCTGTTGAAGTCACTTCAAGTTTACCTTCTTTGTTGACAACTAACCATGCCCATCCTGAACCGAAACGAGTTGTTGCTGCTGCAGTGAAGGCTGATTGGAATTCTTCAAATGAACCAAATGTTGCATCGATTGCTGCTGTCAGTTCTGCTGATGGAGCTGTTTTCTCAGGAGTCATCAATTCCCAGAAAAGAGCGTGGTTCAAGTGTCCACCACCATTATTGATAAGTGCCTGACGGATATCAACTGGGATAGATTCTACATCAGCAAGCAAGGCTTCAAGGTCTTCACCGATTTCAGGGTGTTTTTCAAGAGCTGCATTAGCATTGTTGACATAAGTTTGATGGTGTTTGTCATGGTGCAAGTGCATTGTTTCCGCATCAATGTATGGTTCCAAAGCGTCGTATGCATATGGAAGATCTGGTAAGATAATAGCCATCTGTAATACCTCTTTTTCTTTCTATATGAAAATGATAACGCAAACATTCACTTTTTTCAAGTTTTTTGCTTATAGATAAGGAAATCACTGAAATATATTCTAATAATACTCTTCGAAAATCTCTTCAAACCGCGTCAACGTCGCCTTGCCGTATATATGTGACTGACTTCGTCAGTCTTATCTACAACCTCAAAACAGTGTTTTGAGCATGACTTCGTCAGTTCTATCTGCAACCTCAAAACAGTGTTTTGAGCAACCTGCGGCTAGTTTCCTAGTTTGCTCTTTGATTTTCATTGAGTATAAAACAAGCAAATCAGCAAGAAACCCACGACAAGATAATCCTGACGCGGGTTGTAGTTTCAAAAAAATATCAATTTACCTGACTAGCAATCTGTAGGAGTGCCTTTTCAAAAAGGAAACCTTTTTCATAAAGACCTGTTTTAATCTGATAGTCTGTCTCAATCAAATAGGAAATAGCTTGCTTCAAAAAGCTCAAGGAAAGTCCTCGCGAATCCCTCAACGCAAACTTGATTTGATAGGGATTTGGATTGCGTCCGAGAAAACTTCCTAGACTACTTGCAATCTGCGCTTCTGTTTGCCCAGACTCCGACAAAATCTTCACCTGAGTAAAAGTCCGAAATTGTCCTAGCATGACTGCAATCAACTTGATTTCATCTTCTCCTTGCAAGGTCAAGTCTCTAACCAAATCTCGCGCCTGGTCCATCTTTTTAGTCAGAATAAACTGAGTTAAATCAAAAATATTGTCCTGCAAGGTCTTGGGAATTGCGTTAACAATATCCTCTTCCTCGATAACAGAGTCTTCCTTATAGGACTGTAAAAAGAGGAGATTTTTCTGAATTGCGCTAAATTGAAAACCCGACTTGATGAGGAGATTTTCAAAAGAATGATTGGCAAACTGCAGACCTTCTTTCTGGCTCCACTTTTGGAAATACTGGCGCAATTCTTGTTCTTTTGCTTCTACTGCATCAAAGACATAAGCATCACGCTTAAGTAATTTTACCAGCCGTCTTTTGCTATCCAGCTTTCCTTCTGCAAAGATTAACAGCTTGGTTGTTGGTGAAGGATTATCAAGGTATTCCTCAAATGACTTGAGCTCATCATCTGTCAAAAAGCGCTTTTTAGCAGTCGTGATATCGACAAAATGATCCAATATCACGATTTTCTCATCCGCAAAGAAAGGAAGACTGACCAACTCCAGTTCCACATCCTTGTAAACTACTTCTTTCATATCAAAGTAGGCAAAGTTGAGGTCGGCAGAATCATAACCAATCTGTTTCAATACTTGACTCTTCATCACTTCAAACTGACCCTGATCTGTCCCTGTAAATAGGCTCAGACTAGGTAAATTTAATAAAGTCAACTTCTGACTTTCTTCAATGGCTAGCATCATCTCTCCTTTCTTCTGATTTTTTAATGAGTTTAATCAATATAGCGCAATTTCCCACGGAAATCTTCTAGGCTTTCGTACCCTTTTTCCGCCATGATTGCTTTCAGTTCATTGGTAATGCGGTCAAAAGCACTGACGCCTTCTTTGTGAAGAGTGGTTCCCACCTGCACCATACTTGCTCCACAGAGGATATGTTCAAAGGCATCACGACCAGTCAACACGCCACCTGTTCCGATGATTTGGATTTGAGGATTTAAGCGTTGATAAAAGGCGTGAACATTGGCTAGAGCAGTCGGTTTGATGTATTCTCCACCAATGCCACCGAAACCATTTTTAGGACGAATAACGACGGACTCATCTTCTATATAAAGGCCGTTTCCAATAGAGTTAACACAGTTGACAAACTTAAGAGGATACTTATTGAAAATAGCTGCCACTTGGTCAAAGTGAACAATGTCAAAATATGGTGGCAATTTAATTCCAAGAGGTTTGGTGAAGTAGGTAAATACCTCTGCCAAAATCCGGTCTGTTGTCTCAAAATCATAGGCAATCTGAGGTTTTCCTGGAACATTTGGACAGGAGAGGTTTAGCTCAGTCAGACCACGAAAATCACTCTCTTGGACTTTTTTCAAAATAGTATGGGTTTCCTCTGGAGACATACCAACTAGAGATAAGAAGAAAGTCCGGTTCGGCTCTTTTTCCTGCAGATCCAAAAGATAGTCCAAATAATAGTCTAAGCCATTATTTGGCAAGCCCATAGAGTTGATGGAACCAAGTGGAACATCTTGATAGCGTGGCTCAGGATTTCCCTGACGGAAGTCCAAGGTCGCTGTCTTAGTGACAAAGGTTCCTGCCGCTGAGTTTTTAACGCCTTCTAACTCCTCTATCGTCATACAAGCCACACCTGCTGCATTCATCAAACAATTGTCAAACTCAAAACCAGCAATTTGCGTTTTCGTTGATACCATGATTCTGATCCTCCAGATTCCTATTATTGCTAATATTATACCATATTTTCAGATTTTCTCTTTAATAAAATCATTTAGAAGAAAAACGTTCGTTTTTTATCTATTTTCAAAAATCCTCAAAACTAAATGTCAAAACTAAATTGATAGAATTTTTAGAAAATTTCTGTTTTTTTCTTTACAGTAAAAAAAATTCTGCTATAATGACTCACATAATTAAATTAGAATTTAAGGAGAACGATATGACATCTGCTAAAGAATATATCCAAAGCGTGTTTGAAGCTGTGAAAGCTCGTAACGGGCACGAGGCTGAATTCCTCCAAGCTGTTGAAGAATTTTTCAACACTTTAGAACCTGTATTTGAAAAACACCCTGAGTATATCGAAGAAAATATCTTGGCACGTATTACTGAACCAGAGCGCGTGATTTCTTTCCGTGTTCCTTGGGTTGACCGTGATGGAAAAGTTCAAGTAAACCGTGGTTACCGTGTTCAATTCAACTCAGCTGTTGGACCATACAAAGGCGGACTTCGTTTCCACCCAACTGTAAACCAAGGGATTTTGAAATTCCTCGGATTTGAACAAATCTTCAAAAACGTCTTGACTGGACTTCCTATCGGTGGAGGTAAAGGTGGATCAGACTTCGATCCTAAAGGTAAAACAGATGCTGAAGTGATGCGCTTCTGCCAAAGCTTCATGACTGAATTACAAAAACACATCGGCCCATCACTTGACGTACCTGCTGGTGATATCGGTGTTGGTGGACGTGAAATTGGTTACCTTTACGGTCAATACAAACGCCTTAACCAATTTGATGCTGGTGTCTTGACTGGTAAACCTCTTGGATTTGGTGGTAGCTTGATTCGTCCAGAAGCAACTGGTTACGGTTTGGTTTACTACACTGAAGAAATGCTTAAAGCTAACGGTAATAGCTTTGCTGGTAAGAAAGTTGTTATTTCAGGTTCTGGTAACGTTGCTCAATATGCTCTTCAAAAAGCAACTGAACTTGGTGCAACTGTTATCTCTGTATCTGATTCGAATGGTTATGTCATCGATGAAAACGGTATTGACTTCGATCTTTTGGTTGATGTTAAAGAAAAACGTCGCGCTCGTTTGACTGAGTATGCTGCTGAAAAAGCAACTGCAACCTACCACGAAGGTTCTGTATGGACTTACGCTGGAAACTATGACATTGCGCTTCCATGTGCTACTCAAAACGAAATCAACGGTGAAGCAGCTAAACGCTTAGTTGCTCAAGGCGTGATCTGTGTGTCTGAAGGTGCCAACATGCCAAGCGACCTTGATGCCATCAAAGTTTACAAAGAAAATGGTATCTTCTACGGACCTGCCAAAGCTGCCAACGCTGGTGGTGTAGCCGTTTCAGCCCTTGAAATGAGCCAAAATAGCCTTCGCCTCTCATGGACTCGTGAAGAAGTTGATGGACGTCTCAAAGACATCATGACAAACATCTTCAACACAGCTAAAACAACTTCAGAAACATACGGTCTTGATAAAGACTACCTTGCAGGAGCAAACATTGCTGCCTTTGAAAATGTAGCAAACGCTATGATTGCACAAGGTATTGTTTAATATTCATTTGCTTAATCCTCAATCGCTTCGATTGGGGATTTTTATGTTGAATCAAAAAAACTCACCATTAACAGTGAGTTTTAACATCCGAATTTATTTTACTTTCATTAGGGCAGATGACAAACATTCAACAATCTCATCAACTGCTTCATCTATGTTTATAGTTCCTTCATCATTCAACATCATGGGAATAAGATAAGAAAAACTCAATGCTAAAATGTATCGAACAATTCTTTCATTTGACCAATTTAGAATAAGTTCTTTTTCTTTAAATTGATTTAAAACAGGGCTAATTGGTTCTATTATAGATTGAACAATAATATTTCCTAACTGGATAGAAAGATTTTTATCAATAAAAGAACGCCCCAAGAGAATTTTAACATGCATTTGGTTCTCCTGAATGAAAAAGAGCCTATCTCGAACAATACTTTTTAAAAAGAAGGGAAAAGTTTCCTGATCTACTGTGAAATTTTTTTCTGAGAAATCCGCAATCACTTCTGGAATAACCTGTTCTAGAAAAGTAGATAAAATGGCTTCTAAAATACCTTCCTTCGTTTTAAAGTAACTAAAAACAGTTCCTTCTGACACTCCAGCTCGTTCGGCAATAAGGCTGGATGTTGTATTCTCAAATCCAATTTCTGAGAATAATTTTAAGCTTGATAATAATACTCGACGTTGTTTCAAGCTCAAGTTGCTAACTTCTAACGTCTGAGCATACTTTTGTTCTAAACTTTCCATTGCTAGCACCTCTCTTCTACTCTCTTACTTTTACGACTTTTTTGCCTCGACTGTGTCCCATTTTCAGACTACGATAGGCTTCTCTAACTGACTTTAGAGAAAAGTCATACACTTGATCAATTTTCAGCTGAACCTTCCCGTCTGAGACCATTTCAGCTAAAGTGCTAAAATCATCATATGTGGAATGTCTCGGACCAGTAAACTGAGCACCTTTTATCATAACATAGGGCGAAGGTACTAATGTCCCAATAGCTGTCCCTTTCAAGCCTAAACTAAAAGCCAATCTAACATAATCAGATCCATAACAATCCAAAAATTTTGTAATAGGCGTTGGACTAGCTGATAGAAGAGCCTTCTTGATATTCTCTTCGTAACTTACTGGTATGGCACCTAAAGACTTCAGATACTCTGCATTTTTCTTACTTGCTATTCCAATCACTGTCGCCCCCTTAGCAACTGCATACTGTACTGCAATACTTCCAATACCTCCTGCTGCAGCTGAAATAACAACAGTATCTCTTGAATTTAAACCGATTCTTCTAAAAGCCCCACCCACAGTTAGAGCAGCTACTCCCATAGTAGCTGCGTGAGTCATGTCGATCATCTCTGGATTCAATACAATTTCTGATTCATTGACACAAATTTCTGTTGCTAAAGCTCCCCTCTTAGTTCCCAAACCAGGATCACTAATCATTGTTCCAAACACCTTATCTCCTACTGAAAACCTAGTTACTTCATTTCCAACTTCTGTAATAACTCCAGAAAAATCTCTCCCCACACCTCTTGGAAATAAAGATGATTTAGATTCAAACCAACGACTTGGTTTCCTTAATTTCGTTATAAAAGATAGAAATCGAAGGGGTTTCGCTCCCTCAAAAGTTTTATAATCAATAGGATTTAAACCAACAGCATGAACTTCTACTCTCACCTGATTTACATCCAAGGCTGTAGAGTCTATCTTCAGCAAATCCAAGACCTCTTCGTTACCGAAACGACTGTACTCTATTGCTTCAACAACCATTTTCTTTACTCCTTAATTTCACAAAAATTGAGTGAACACTCATTTTTATAAATTATACTCTTAATTTGTAAGAAAATCAATATTATCGTTTGATAACGATTTATGACATGATACAAATATCCATCATTTCGATTTACCAATATGATTCTTTCAATCTAACTCTCCTCACTTTTAAAGATTCCTTTCCCTTTTGTGCCCCATGACAGATAAAAATAAAAACCGCTACTCCTAAGAATAGCGGTTTTTTAAAGTAAACAAACTTACTAGGTTTTAAAAACAATATCAAAATAGCTATAAGATAATATCATTTCGATTATCCTAAAATCAAGAAACTATAAAAGTTTTACCGCAAGTTGCACAGGTCAATTGAGTTCCAATTACTCCATCTGTTGGCTTATAACAAGTAGGACAATAAACACGTTTTGCTGATAGTCGATAAGATAACTCATCTCGAAATTCTTTCCCTTTAATTTCAATAACATCTTCACCTTGTTCTTCAAACTTAAGAACTGTTATCAAAGCTTTATCATATTGTTTCATACGTGGCTGTTTCAAAAATAAAAAAGACGATATAATCAAAAATAGGAAAAATAAAACAAACAAAATTGTAACTATTAAAAGCCACATAAAGTAGAAATCATAAAGTAAACCTTCTTTTTTTCCTAAAATCCATCTTATGTAGTTATCAATGTACTGATAAAATTTCAATCCGGTGACAATACATATGAAAGATACTATAGGATAAACAACCTTGGAAATGATTAAACGATAGCGTCTCATTTATATTTCCTTTCTAGATAACCATGCACCACAATAATCACATGATTTACCTTGCCCTAGGTCAAGCAGATTCTCACCACTACATGATGGACAAATAACGGGATATGTATTTTTGTTAATCTGGTGCTTTTCAAATAAAGTGAATAAAGCTTGTATTTGATTTCGTTTCTTGACTTCTTCTTGTCTCCTAGACTCACAATAAGTCATTACCAAAATTAAAATCACACTAAGCAAATACCAAGGAACTAAAAGAAATAAAAATCGAATAGACCATTCCCTAGATTTTTCATATTCAAAAAATGATGATAAAATGATTAAAACAAGCATTTGAAGTAAATTCTTCTGTTTTAATTTCTTCAAGGAAAAGGAATCTTTAATTGTTTCTCGAAACAAATATAAAATAACTAAAGCAACTGGCACAAAGGTAACATTTTGAAATGATAAAAATAAAAAACTGATAACAACGGGAATTCCAATAGATTTTGCCAAAATTATAAAATCAAGATTTTTCAATATAAAGATTCTTGGTTCATCATCTATAGAAAAGATAGCAAGTGATAAAACTACAAAACAGAGTATTACTATATTTGAAATTAACCAATGAAAGCCTTTTTTCCAATTATTCTTAATATACTGTTTCACCTATCTTCTCCTCTAGTTGCTATATATTCTCTATAAAGAGCTTTCCCATTATATATCTCATCCAAAGCTTTGACTTTAATTTTTATATTTTCTAAAATACCAAAGCTATAAAATGCAAAGGATGACAAAAAGAAACCTGATAAAGAAAAAATAATAGGAATCAATATTGAGAAAATCGGCCTACCATGTTCAAGAAATAGAGTTATAGCCCATAGTGAAAGAAAAAATGTTGCACTTGTTAATCCCATAAAAAGTATACTTAATAAACGAAATACTTGGTACATCCAAAATATCCTCCTGTCATAGAACTTGTCTAAGTAATCCCTTACTCTTTTAAAAAGATTTCCTAATATCTTTCAGGGAATCATTGTATTTATTCATACATTTCCATACTTAGAATTACATAAATTGAATGATTTAAAAATACAAACAAAGAAATCATAGTTTTCAAATTTCTAAGAAAAAGGGAAATTCTGGCAATACCAGACTTCCCAAATAAAACAAAAGTAAATTTGAAAATGTAAAAAATCAAAGATTAAAGATAATGCTTAAACAAGATTGATATAAAAATGATTTTTCCAATCATTTGAACTATCTTTCGTGCCCGCAATTAGAACAGAAGTTTGCTCCTTCCAAAAAAGCAGTCCCGCATTGGCTACAAAACTTAGCTAAGCCTGTTTCTCCTTTGAGGTCAGTTTGATGCTGATTCACATCTTTGTCAAATGAATTCCTATCTTCAATCTGATCCACCAAGTTGCTAAATTTAGCTCCCAAGGAAAGTCCCATAGCTATTTCCACGCCTGCTCCCATTAGATTTCCTGCAGAATCATTATTTTTTGCTGCCTCTTCTAAAAGATCAAATTGTCTCTCTTCTTGATAAGTATACTCTTCAATATCTCGACCAGCCTGCTTGCTTTTGGCTTCCAAAATTTGCTTGTGGAATTTAAAGATTTCTCTATATCCATTGCTATTCTGATTTACCTTTAAAGCCTCAATGTTAAATTCCTCAATACTAATTCCATATTTAGAAAAATGGCTGGATAAAATAGCTGACAAAGCAACAGACATATCAAAACTGTGCATCTCAATATCAAGAATTGGAATCTTATGGTTGTATATTACTTGTGAAATAGCTGAACTAATCAACCCACTAACAGTTTGTCTAAACCGTTTTTGTAAAATAGGAGCTGTTATAATATCGGGGTGACTTGGCATAAATTCTAATATAAAAGCTTCTAAGTCTACAATTCGAGGAATGAAATTCCCATGTATTTTCAATTCTACAGGAATATCACTTTCTGGATCTCGAACCATTATAGGAGAAGAAGTTCCCCATCCAATCGGTTGTAAATCATACATATTCACAAACCACAAAAACAATGAGTCAGACGAAATACCTCCACTTAGAAAGTTTTTTATTCCTGAAACTACTTGAATATCATATCCTTCAATCTTATGTTTACCAGCATCATAAGTAGTTACTGCTCTTCCATTTGAAAACAATACAGCACACTGACCAGGGTTTACAATTACAGTTGCTCCTATCTTGATATTCGTTTTAGGATGTCTCCAAGCAAGTATATTCCTTGTATCTTCACCTTCATAACGAATAACATCAAACAAATTTAATGCCATCTTTTCTCCTCTAAAATGAAAACTATAAATTATAAGATTAATCTTCCATACCTATATTACTATTATATAACCCATTTATTGAAAAGGCAACTCATACTTATAAATTATTATCTTTGGAGCAATCCCCTATATAAAACAAGAAAAACCGCTACTCCTAAGAATAGCGGTTTAATCATGTTTTTAAGCTACTAATGTAGTCGCTCTATTATTTAAGAGTAATATGAGCATAGTGCTCACAAACCTTGCTATTATGCGTTTTTCTTTCCTGTTTCTACCCGTGGGGGTGTTTGTAGGGGTGTCAAATTTACCCCCTCCTTTTGCAATAAGTCGGTAATTTCATTGCCTACCGTTTGCTGATTGGCATTATAGAAATGTGAATAGGTATTTAGGGTAGTTGCCTTATCAACTCGTCCAGAGCGTTGTGAAACTGATAGAACATCTTTTTTAAGGACATTTATCATAAACGAATCATGACTGTGCCTTAATCCTTTACCTGTAATTTCAGGAACTCCAGCCAATTTGGCGTGTCGCTTTAACATTCTTGTCAGGGTGGATTTTACCATAGGTTCTCCAAATTTTGACAGGATATAATCATCATCAGCATTTGAGACTTGGACTGCTCGCCAGCGTTCAAGAACTTTGATTGTTTCATCATCTAAATCAACGAACCGTACACCAGCTTCCGTTTTGGTCTGTTCCTTACGCTTATAAATGCCACCTTTGAGTGCTTCTAAGGTTGAATGGACAAAAAGCCGTTTATTATACTTATCAAAATCTGACCATATCAAAGCAAAACCCTCGCTGACACGAACGCCAGTCATATAATATAACCAAGTTGTGGTGTAACGGTGCAAGTCCTCGTAATCAGTCAAATCAAAAGTAGATAGGACTTTTTTGAACTCGTCAAAAGTCCAAAATTTTGTATCAGGTCGCTTGCCTTTTGGATTATCCAAAGCCTTGCAAGGAAAATTCTTGATATATTCCATACGCTCGGCATAGCCTAAACATTGCTTAAATCTTATCCAAACGCACTTTGCATAGTTTGGAGAATAATCAGCAATCAATTTCAATCGAAATCTTTCGCATTCTCGAGGTCTAATATCACGCAGTTTCAACTTTCCAAAAATTTCAATGAAAAGCTGAAAATGAGTAATGGCTGTTCGATATGTAGAATCCTGAACCGTCTGCTTATAGTATGGAAGAAAAATGTCTTCCATATACTGGGCAAAAGTCAAATTATAATCCGAGTAATCGAACTTATCATAAAATTCAACCCTAGCTCGACAAAGCTCATCATAGGCTTCTTTTTCACTTTCAAAAGGTTTCCCCCACATATTGCGGTATCTTTTGAAGCGTTGCCTTTTTCCAGTAGCAGAAGCCTTAAACTCCGTTTGACAGTAAATCCGTCCCTTGCTATCCCTAAATACACCTTTATATTTTTTAGACATTGGTTTCAAATCCTCCTAGTGTGAAATTTGAAAACCCAGTAACTCCTCTACAATACTAGTAGGAGCTAAGTCTAATCGCCTATTATCAAAAGGTGATTTACTTAATTTTACTATATTACTTGAAGAATTGCTAGCTTCTTCAAATCGTGTAACTGCAATCAACTTTGCTTCCTTAATAATCTGCTTTGATGCTGTTTTTGAAAATCCAAGCTCAGTCAATTTTTTATGATTGATAGTTTCCATCAAAACCTCTTTCCATGATATAATAGAGGTACAGAAGTTACTTTTCTTCTGTACTATGTTCAGCCTCGTCAGTGTCGCTCGCCAAAGTGTCTGACGAGGTTTTTAGTTTATAGTCCCAATTTTCCCATTGGTTGTTTAATCCTATCTTGGCTAGTACTAACTCAAGAAGATAAGACTTGTTAGCCAATCTAGCATTTGCGGAAAAGTCATAAGATAGGTAAACATCTATATCAGTTTTAGGAATTTTTCTCCTACGCTGATAGACTTTTGTAGGGCTTGATTCAAAATATACTAGATTTTCCCTCTCACTCTCCAAACTAATAAGAAAGTCAAATCGTCTTATATACTGGGATAAATCTTCTCTATCATTCCCCTTGGTATGATAGAAAAATTCTAAAGGGTGCTTGGTGCTAGTGATGATGATAACCTTAGCTGACCCTATTCTGTTCTGATAGCGTGCAGAAATTGGACTAATACTATATGGGTCAAGAATTTTCAGCCAATCAGAAGCTGTCAGACTATCTCCCCTGACATCATCAAGGAGTAAGATTTCTTCTCCATTGACTTCATCAAAAATATTCGTTCCAGCCGTTAAAACTGATTGCCATTTTTGACCGTTAACGCTCGCTAGTTGTTCAAGCAGAGAAACTAATTCCTTGGCTAGTCTAGTTTTACCAAACCCCGATTTACCATAAATAAAGAGAATAGTTTTTTTGAATAAGCCATTTTCTAAATCTTGTTTAGTCCGTGTTCCCTTGATTTCGCCAATGGCTCTAAAGGCTTCATTTATCCTTGTCTTATGAACGACATATAGCAAATGATAAGAGGGATTTAATAAGAGTTCTTGCTTTGTGATACGCTCATTCAGAATATCGTCAAGCAGTAAATCAATATCCTCTTGTGTTTTTTGAACTTCCTTTTTAGCTCGTCCTTGTAGCCAAGATTTTTGCCGTTCCTGATAAACCTCTTGATAATCTTTCCCAAGAAGTGTGATAACTTCATCAGGATTGTACTGATGTTTATCACTATCTTTAGCATGAATGATATAAGCCAGTAAATTATCATAACCGTAACGACCTGATTTAGCTTTCTCAAGGTATTGAGGTTCAATACCGATATGAGCTGCTAATTCTGGCAGAGTTGCCCCTTTAGAGAATTTTAACAAGGCATGAATATGTGGCTCAACTGGTTTAGTCAGTGTTGATTGAGTTTCAATATCGAAAAGCTCTGTAAAGTCCTTATCATGCTTTATCGCATAGGCTTCTGCTACTGTCGCAACTTGATTAACTCGTTCAATGATTTCAGCTAGTATTTTTTTAATATCTTCTGATTCTATGGTTTCTTTATCCCAACCATTTTTCCAGTAGTCAATATCGAACTGTTGAGTTACTAGAATAGAATCTAAGACAGTTTCTTTTCTCTTGCTCATTTGAATAGTTAAACTCCTTTGTTTTAATTATTCTTTTAACTATTCTGTGGTTAAACCGTTGACAAGCCCAGTTTAACCACGCGTTAGGAATAGTTAGAATTAGATTTAATAAATGTTTCCTTGGGGCTTCGCCCCAAACCCCAGCCTCTCCTGCCCGATGAAGCCCCACCACACCAAGAATACGCTTGCCAACTTGCAAGGTACGGGGTAGTATTTTTCTTCTCTACACTCTTGCCTTCGGCACCGTTTCGCTACGAAAAATCTCCACCCCTCAAGCCCTTGCAAGCCGTCATTTTCCTGCTGGTGGGGCGTGCCGACACTAAACCGATGATGAAACTTCAAAAAAGATTACTGTCGTACTTAACAAGTGTAGCAGAAAAAGCGCTAGCTATATCTTGAAAATAGCTCCTGCATCCGTTGATTTAAACGTTCCTCGTCTCTTACTTGAATAGTACGAAACATCTTGACAGGTTCTCCCTCAGGTTGGAAATAGCCATATCCTCGCGGTTTTACTATGACTTCATCTTTTTCCATATCAGGGAAAAGAAGTTGTCTGTTGTTTGTGGCTAGCAGAAAGCTAGTTGATAAGGATATAACACAATTAAAATTGTAGCGCCCTGGAAGGTCAGACATCAAGAAACGTTGACTAGATAAAACGATTCGCAAACCTAGACTTCTACCCATGCTATTCATCATCAACATCTTTGACAAAACATCTTTGTGTTTTTTCTTATCTGTTTGTTCAAGATATGCAAGAAAGGCTTGCCACTCGTCGAAAATCAAGTAAAGGTTATGAGAGTTTTCTTCTTGCTTATTTAGTCTCGCATCAAAGCGTTGGTAGACTGTTTCGAAGAGTTTTAGACAGTTAAATCCTCTTGCGACATGGTTGCCAGCCATTGAAAACATCTTTTCATCTGCCTTGAAATCCATAAAATAGGCTTCAGCAGTTTTTTCATAAAAGGAAATCAATCCTAATAGCCTCCGTAAAAAGGTTGATTTTCCTGACCCTGACGGTCCTGCAATTATCCAAGCGAAATATTGGTTAATATCAATAGAAACAGAGGTAGGGTGTCCTCTGGTATTGATTTCAAAGATATTTTTTAACATCTTAAAAATCCTCCTCTTTCTCAACACTAGACTGTCTTGTCATACGATTGTAGGTAGCTTCTTTAATAGGTTTTACATCAAATTTACCTACCCAACCAGCACTTACATTTAGTTCAACAACCAAGGTATCTAAACCAAATTCATCAGTATATTTTGAAAGAACCCCCATAAAATAATCTTCAAGGGAACTCTTTTCGGTTTCATTCAAATTATTTGTAAGATAGACCCAAACATCTACACCACCAGTGGTAGCAGGGGAAACTGTTTTTATACCCAAATCTTGAAAGAGTGTTTGATTTAAATGGTTAACAACATTTTTGAGAACAATTGATTTTCTTGTTTGTAATTGCTCAGTTTCTTTCTCTTTTGACCACCAATTAAAGAGTTTCTTTATTAAAGATATAATAGTCTGTATTTGAACTCCGGATAGTAGGAGAGATTCATTAAAAAGATTAGTTTCCCTTTTATGAACAGTTCCTGACAAATATAAGAATTTTCTTTTTAGAAAAATGAATAAAACATTAAGAGATTGCCAAATAATTGCGAACATTAAAGATTTTAATAGTAAATTTAAAATTAACATTGTAAATACCTCATAAAGTATGTTATCGCCCAATATATGGGCGATAATATACTAACTACGCCAACCACTCGGAACGATAACCTACCTCAATCCATAGGGTTAGATGCACACAAGATTTTTTTATCTTTTCGTTGTGAATAGATAACTTTTTTATTGTTAATAATGGAATAATTCCTAATCTTAGCTGATTCAGAGTCAATTGCCAATTTAGCTGATTTTTTAAATCATTTTGCTGAGACTCACTGATTTGATTAGAGATTTCGAGTTTTTGAATGTATGTCCCTTTAAACATCTTTAGTTCGTAGGATTCAACATTATTGATAGAAAGACTCGATTTTCCTAAAAATTTAACTTCTTTATCTACAGATAAGTGTAGAGAACGATTTAAAATTTCTTGACACTTAGTCTTAGGTAGGAGAGTCAAATTTGTAGGATAAGTTAGAACTTGAGTTTGATTCTCGTGCATAGACTAATCCTCCACTATAATACTTCTTCAATGTTTAAGACTAAATCAATTCCTATTGGCTGTTGGAACTTATTTTGCTTAAAACTGATTTCAGCATTTGATAAATCAACAACTTGTCCTACTAGACTAGATAAATCCTGATTACTAAAACCACGTAACTTAACCTTAAACTTAGGCACATTTGAAGTTCTATTAATTTGGGAGTAAAGTTCGTATTCATCAGATTCAGCACATTGTAAACTACCGTAAGCTATAGCTGGTTTGTTATCTGCTGCCTCGATTTGACCTGTAGAAAAGCTCATTACAATACCTTCTGTTGGCAAAGTAAATTGCTCTTTTACAACTTCGTTAAATTCTACTGGATTAGCAAAAGTGTCCAGCACACTTCTTGATTTAGACATAATCGTCCTCCTCTCGAAAAAAATACATGGTCAGACTTTCTAGAATGCTGACGTGCAATGAAACTAATTTCGTTTACAAGTTCATTTTACAGAAACTCTATTGTTTTTTCAGTACATAATCTTATTGGAAAAAGTTTGCTTTTATCCCCAAAATGTGATAAACTTTTTTAAAAAGTGTTTTCCTTTTCATAAAAAGTGCGTTTTTTTT
>NZ_KV794510.1:76703-123890 GCF_001808785.1 Streptococcus sp. HMSC077D04
TTTTTTTTCATAACAAAATAAAGGAGTTTTTATGAGTAAAATAAGTAATTGGCATGAATTTTACGAGCCTTACATTCCAGTTCGAAGTATTTTTCGCACTGATACTATTGTTGATAAGTACATTAAAGAAAATTATCCTAAAATCATTGAAGAACAGTTTGAGATTTACAAAGCTGAAGGCAAATACAAACGAGCAAGTGAATTTATAGAAAATGAAATCAAACCAGGTTTGAGAAATCCTGATTCTTATTTCTTAGAATTAAAGAAAGGAAATAAAAAAGATATTACTGGTATTATTCCAAATATCCAAAAATTACCTTTCGTGAAAGATTATATTGATGATTTAGAGCATTCAGAATATGATAAGGACAGAGTATATTTTAGGGATTGTTTAATGTTAGGGGCAACACTTGTGAACTACCCTAGATTTTCACACTATCTTTTATGGATATTTTCAACAACTGATGATAATTCTGAAGTATTTTCATATGGAAGTTTCTACCTAAACAAGATTTCGAGAAATATTAAAGATAATGTTGATAAATTTGAAACAATAAATGAAGAAGATTATAGCATCTCCTTAGATTGTTATCAAAGGTATTTTAATATTGATATTTTTTTAACTAAAGAGAGTATTATTGATTTTTATATTGAAAGAGAATATTACAAGATAATAAAAGACCAATATAAAATATTCAAAAAAACTAAGGCATTCAATAATCAAGAAGAATTCATCAAGAAAATGGTTATGGAATATATTGATGATGGAAAATCTCTTTATCACAATTTGATTAACAGAAAAAGAAAAATGGATAATGATTTATTGAAAAAATTTCGGGACTTCCCTATCTTGAGGGATAAGAATTCTATCCATTACAAAAATATTGAAAAATTAACTCAAATCAGAACAGCTTTACAAATGGGAGCTTTAGCTTTTCAAAAATTTCCTCACCTGGCTACTGCTATTACAAATGCGATAAATAATAGTAAAGGGTATCTTAATGAACTTTCTAAATCATTTGCTTTGCTAGCCTTTCAGATGTATGAAGAAGAGCAATTTATCGAAAGTGAAATTAGGGAGGAAGAATATTATAGAACCAATAGCGAAGAAATTAAAACAGCTCGTTTAAGAGGTTTTGATGTATAAAAAAATCATCTTAGTAAGAATATTGCTAAGATGATTTTTTCTATCGATAAAACAACACCCCCACAAATATTTGTGGGGGTGTCTATGGGGGTGTTTCAATTGAAACAACTCCCTTTTTATCACCTTTTGCAAGAGCGAAAAGGCTATAATACTAGGCTTTCAGCCTTAAACAATCTTGTATTGATTATTTAAGAGTAACTGAAGCTCCAGCTTCTTCCAATTTAGCTTTGATTTCTTCAGCTTCTGCAGTTGCAACGCCTTCTTTAACAAGTGCTGGTGCACCGTCAACAAGTTCTTTAGCTTCTTTAAGACCAAGACCTGTGATTTCACGTACAACTTTGATAACGCCAACTTTTTTGTCGCCTGCAGATGTCAATTCAACGTCGAATGAATCTTTAGCAGCACCAGCGTCAGCAGCACCAGCTGCAGCAACAGCTACAGGAGCAGCTGCAGTTACACCAAATTCTTCTTCGATAGCTTTTACAAGGTCGTTCAATTCAAGGATTGAAGCTTCTTTAATTTCAGCAATAATGTTTTCAATGTTCAATGCCATTGTTATTTCCTCCAAATATGTTTTAAATTTATAATAGATTTCGTAGCTAGGCTACGCTGCGTAGCTTAAGATTAAGCTGCGTCTTCTTTGTTGTCTGCAACCGCTTTGACTGCAAGAGCAACGTTGCGCACTGGCGCTTGAAGTACAGAAAGGAGCATAGAAAGAAGTCCTTCGCGGTTTGGAAGAGTTGCAAGAGCAAGAATCTCTTCTTTAGATGCGACAGCGCCTTCGATTGCACCACCTTTGATTTCAAGTGCTTCAGCGTTTTTAGAAAAGTCGTTCAAGATTTTCGCTGGTGCGATAACATCTTCGTTAGAAAATGCTACTGCAGATGGTCCAACAAATACTGATGCAAGTTCTTCAAGACCAGCTTTTTCAGCTGCACGACGCAAGATTGAGTTTTTAATCACTTTATACTCAACTTCACTTCCACGAAGCTCACGACGAAGAACTGTATCTTGCTCAACTGTCAAACCACGAGCGTCTACAACGACGATAGATGCAGCAGCTTTCATTTTTTCAGCTACTACGTCAACTAGTTCCGCTTTTTTAGCAATAATTGCTTCACTCATTAGTGTGTTCACCTCCGTTATTATTTTGCTTGGGGAAATTTTTCAAAAGAAAAACGCGCCCAAACCTAGACACGAAAGTACAATACGCTTCTTTTTACATGATACGTTTTGTCCTCGGTAGGATACTTATGAGTCGAGCTCCCCTACTGTCTTAGGCAGTTTTTTCAAACCGTATATAAGTATAGCATAGTCAAAAAAAGAATGCAAGATTTTTGCAAACTTTTTTTAAAATTTTTTCGTGATTTTTCTTCTAAAGTTCTACTGTCAGGACTTGACCTTGCTTAACAACCTGTTCTCCAGCGATATAAACATCATCAACATCACTGGATTTAACAGCATAGACGAGATGAGAAAGCATATTTTCCTGAGGTTGGAGATGAATTTTCCCTTGTGGTTGAATAACGAGAAAATCTGCTTGCTTGCCGACTTCTAGACTTCCTATCTGATTTTCCATTCCTAGAACCTTAGCCCCTTCGATTGTCAGTGCCTTGAGGGCTGTTTCGATCGGAAATTGGCTGGCATCTCCACTTTTCATCTTCTGAAGAAGGGCTGCTGTTCGTCCTTCCTCAAACATATCAAGGTTGTTGTTGGAGGCAACCGAATCCGTCGCAATTCCGACTGCTACTCCTGCTTTTTGCAGTTGAATGATAGGAGCAATCCCTGATGCCAATTTGAGATTACTGATAGGATTGTGGGCAATAGACACTTGAGAAGTTGCCAAGCGTTCAATTTCTCTCTCGTTTAATTCGACCCCGTGAGCGAAGACGGACGGATGATCTAAGTAACCCAGTTCTTCTAGAAAAGCGAGGGGGCGTTTGCCGTAGCGTTTCAGGATAATGCCTGACTCCTCCTTGGTCTCCGCCACGTGGATATGGATTGGAATAGCAAACTCTTTTGCCATATCTAAACTCGCTTGCAGCAAGTCTTGATTACAGCTGTAAGGAGAATGTGGTGCTACCATAACCTTGAAATTTAGATTTTCATATCCTAAAATTTCCTCAATAATTGCTCGTGTTCTGCTTATGGTCTCAGCAGTTGTGTCTGCCCCTGAAGAAAAGAGGGTCGGTGAGAAATAACAACGCATCTTGGAATCTTTCACTGCCTGATAAATCTGCTCAATATCCACACCATTAGGATTATACATATCGTTGAAGGTTGTTGTTCCTGACTGGAGCATCTCTGTCAGAGCTTCTTTGACCGCCTTGGTAGTCATGTCGGGAGTAAACTCAGCTTCTGCAGGCCAGATATAATCATTGAGCCATTCATGGAGATTGCTATCATCTCGAATTCCTCTCAATCCCGTCATAGCAGAATGGGTGTGACAATTGACCAAACCAGGCATAATCCAGGATCCCTGATAGTCTATAATCTGCTCAGCTTGCTCTAAAATCTCTGACTTCTCTTGACCGACATAGACGATTTGAGAATCCTTAACGGCTAAGATTCCATCTAGATAGACATGGAAATCTTTGTCACAAGTCACGATATTTACATGCTGAAAGACTTTCATTCTAGGCTCCTTTTCTAAAAGACAATTTACAGTGAACAATTTTTCTAGCTATTGTAACAAAAAAGTCACCCGAAGGCAACTTTTTTTGTCCATAAGATTTCAAAGTAGAAAGGCTTATTCAGAGCTAAAAGCTGCAGCTTGCTGCATTTGGTAATACTTGCCCTTCTTAGACATAAGGTCATGATGGTTGCCATACTCAACAATATCACCATCCACCAAGACTAGAATCAGATCCGCATCCTGAATGGTTGACAGGCGGTGGGCAATGATAAAGCTTGTACGCCCCTTCATGAGTTTGGCAAAGGCATCCTGAACCAGCACTTCTGTCCGCGTATCGATGGAAGAGGTTGCCTCGTCTAAGATAAGAATCTTTGGAATAGCCAGAAAGACTCGGGCTATGGTCAAGAGCTGAGCCTGACCGACAGAAAGAGATTCTCCAGCATTTTCCAACTTGGTATCATAGCCTTGAGGTAGCTGTTGGATGAAAAAGTCTGCATTGGCTGCTTTGGCAGCAGCAATCACCTGCTCCCGACTGGCTTCAGGATGTCCAAAGGCAATATTATCATGAATGGTCCCTTGCTTGAGCCAAGTTTCCTGTAGCACCATGCCAAATTGTTGACGTAAAGAGGCACGACTATAGTCATAAATGGATTTCCCATCCAGCAAGATATCTCCCGAGTTAATGGGATAAAAACGCATGAGGAGATTGATAAGTGTTGATTTTCCAGCACCTGTCGGACCAACAATAGCCACCTTGCTACCAGCTGGAATATCAATAGATAAATCCTTAATCAAAATCTTTTCAGGATTGTAGCCAAAAGAGACATGTCTAAAAGAAATAGCTCCCTTAACTTGGTCACTGGTCAAGACTTCCTTACCAGTTTCAGTCACCTCAGGACTTTCTAAAACAGCATAGACACGCTCTGCACATGCCAAGGCACTTTGCAACTCGGCCAAAACTGAAGAAATATCGTTAAAGGGCTTGGTATACTGCTGAACATAGTTCAAAAAGGTCACTAAACGACCAACGGTCAGGGTGGAACCCATCATGATACGATAAGCTCCCACTCCAGCTAGAAGGGCATAAATGAGCGCATTGACAAAGCGAGTCGAAGGATTGACCGTTGAAGAATAAAAGATGGCTGACTGAGAATAGCCTGCATAGTTGTCATTAGCTTCATGCAGTCTTTGGATAAACTCTGCCTGAGCATTAAAAGATTGAATAATAGTCTGCTGACTCAACGATTCTTCAATCAACTGAGTCTGAATCCCCCTCGTCTCCGTTTGCTTTTGGAAGAGATGATAGGATCGTTTGGCAATGAAGCGTGAAATCACCATGGATAGTGGCGTCAACAGCAAGACCGAGAGAGTCATGAGGAGATGAATCTGAAGCATAGCTAGAATACTAACAAAAATCATCAAGACACCAATGAAAAATTGGTTAAAAATCATGGTCAAGCCAGCTGCCAACTGTTCGATGTCTGTGGTCACACGACTGACCATCTCTCCACTTCCTTGCTGATCAACAAAAGCAATCGGTAACCGATGGAGCTTATGGATGATTTGCTCTCGCAAGTCTCTGGTATAAGAGAAAATTAAGCGATTATAGAGGAGAGGATTGGTCCACTGTACAAGGGTATTTCCTATGACTACCAAGACCATTTGAATGAAAATCTGCCAAAAAACTGGTGAAGAACCAGCCACAAGGACCTGGTCAATGACCTGTCCAATCAAAATAGGTAGATAAATTGATAAGCCAACCTGGGCAATAGTTCCTAGAAAGGCTAGGAAAAGGAGGAAGGGATGGCTTGCTAAATCCTTAGCCAAACGTGAGAGTGTTTGATTTGCAGTTTGTCGTTTCATACTAGCCCTCCTTTCCATGTTGGGATGCATTGATTTCGCGATAAACTTGACTATATTTCATCAAGTCCTCGTGCTTGCCGATAGCTAGAAGCTCACCTTTTTCCAAGAGGAGAATCTGGTCAGCCATCTGTAAAGTCGATGTTCTTTGAGAAATCAAAATTAAGCTCGTATTTGGCAAATTTTCTCGAATAGCTTTCAAGAGCCTAGACTCGGTAATGGTGTCGATGGCCGAAGTCGCATCATCTAGGATGAGAAATGGAGCTTGGCGTAAGACTGCTCGAGCGATCGACAGCCTTTGTTTTTGTCCACCTGAGAAATTTCGACCTCCTGTCTCAACTAGAGCATCTAAAAGTCCTTCCTTTTCACTGACAAAATCCTTGGCTTGTGCAATTTCCAAGGCCTGCCAAAGTTCTTGGTCCGTTACTTCGTGATTGAAACCAAGAGTCAAGTTGGAACGAATGCTTCCCTTAAAGAGTTCGACTTTTTGGGGCACATAGGCAATCCAAGACCGCCACTGCTCAAGATTACGAGGACTAGATCCATCTCGATAAGGGTAAATGCTCCCCTTGTCTGCTGGGTAAATTCCAAGTAAGACTTGCACCAAGCTTGATTTACCAGAACCTGTTCCCCCAATGATACCAAGGATTTGCCCTTGAGTCATATCAAAGGAAATGTCTCTCAAAGAAGGCTGGGCCGCATCAGGATAGGTAAAGGTCAGTTCTTGAACTTGTAAAACCTGATCACTGGTAGCTTGCTTTTGTTCTAATTTTGAATGGATATCCTCTGGAGCCTCAGCAAAGACTTCCTCGATTCGCTTAGCAGAGATATAGGACTGGTTGAGAGAATTGATTAGCATAGCTAATTTGACCAATTCCACCAAAATCTGTAGGAGATAGTTGATAAGGGCAATGAGGGCCCCTTGACTGAGCAATCCTCCTTGAATAGAAACATATCCCTGCCAGATAATGACTAGGAGGATTCCATTAACAATCAGATAGGTTAGAGGGGTTAATAAACTAGACCAGAAACCTGTCTTTTCTTGTAATCTAGCATAGACTTGGTTAAGGGTTTGAAAAATTTGTAACTCTCGTTTTTCTTGACCAAAAGCACGAATAACCCGCATCCCTTGTATTTGCTGGCGTGTTTCTTGAACTAGTTGATCCGTTTTCTTTCTCAGGCTGCTGTAGAGAGGATTGACTAACCGAGAAAGGCCTACAATAACGATTGTCAGAATCACAACCATGACCAAAAACCAGAGAGTCAGCTCAGCTGAGATTCGATAAGCCATAAAAATGGCACCAAAAACGATAATAGGCGCTCGTAAAAAGAGACGCAGGAATTGATTGATACCAGTCTGAATCTGGTAGGTATCCGAAGTCAAGCGAGTGACCAAGCTAGAAGTTGTCAAACGGTCTCTACTGTCCTTAGGTAAAGATAGAATATGACGATAGAGGTCGTTTGTCAATTCCTTGGCAAAACCCACCGCAGCCTTAGCTGAGTAGAACTGGGCTATTAAGGCCACTACAACACCAATTACTGCAAAGATAAGGAGCAAACCAATCTGCATCCAGAGATGACCTTGATTTTTCTGGGGCAAGGATTGGTCAACAATCCCAGCAATCACCATGGGAACCAAGAGCTCAAACACAGCTTCTAGTAACTTGAACAAGGGTGCTAAAATTGATTCCTTGATGTAGGGTTTAAAGTAAGATAATAGGTGTTTCATAAATCCCTTCTATTCGTATTCTGGAAATGAAGAAAGTGGGAAGCACCCACCCTCTCTGTTTTATTTGTTTAAGTAAGGCAGTAGATAGCCATATCCTTCCTCTTCCATCTCATCCTTGGATACAAAACGCAAGGATGCAGAATTAATACAGTAACGAAGTCCACCTAACTCCCGAGGGCCATCTGTGAAAACATGACCCAAGTGAGCATTCCCCGATCGAGAACGAACCTCAATTCGCTCCATTCCATGGCTCATGTCCTTGTAATAATGAATCAACTCCTTAGAAATCGGACGACTAAAACTTGGCCAACCACAACCTGAGGCAAACTTATCCTTGGCAAAAAAGAGTGGCTCACTCGTCGTAATGTCTACATAAATCCCTTCTTCAAAGGTTTGGTCATAGGCATTGGTAAATGGAGCCTCTGTAGCAGCTTCTTGGGTGACACGATAGGACTCTTCAGTTAAGCTTTCCTTTAACACCTCTTGGCTAGGCTTTTCATAGTTTGCCACATCAATCAAGGGCTTCTCAGCATCCGTCACATCGATATGACAGTAACCTGAAGGATTCTTCTTAAGATAGTCTTGATGGTAATCTTCAGCCAGAATGTAGTGGCGAAGTTTCTCCACCTCTACTGCAATCTTTCGACCCATCATGCGCTCCTGCTCCTGCACCACTGTGTAGATAGCTGGCAAGTCTGCTTCATCCTGGTAATATATACCGGTCCGATACTGACGTCCACGGTCATTCCCTTGTTGATTGACTGATAATGGATCAATAACACGGAAATAATAAAGCAAAATTTCTCTGAGTGACACTGCTTTCTCATCGTAAATCACTTGAACCGTTTCTGCATGGTCTGTTTCCTTGAGCAACTGGTAATTGGTCGTTTCGACTTGTCCATTAGCGTAGCCAACACTGGTTGCTGATACTCCAGAAATGCGTGAAAAATATTCCTCTAGACCCCAAAAACAACCACCTGCTAGATAAATTTCTGCCATCTTTATTTCTCCTTTATCAAGTTTTTAACTAGACTTCTTTTCAAAAAAAGGATAGGAAGCCCTCTGGTCGAGAGTTTCCCCATCCTATCTTCTATTCTTTATTTTGCTTCGACACGAACACCTTGGTTATCAACCTTCAAGTCATGCAGTTTTCCTTTGAAGGGTTGCTTTTCCAATTCTGCCTTAATCGTTGGCATCTTGTCATGCGAAGCCAGAATCATAACTGTCGGCCCAGCACCAGAAAGGTAGGTTGCATAGGCACCATTTTCTTTGGCTACTTGCTTAATCGTCGCAAATTCTCTCACCAAGTCCTGACGATAGCGCTCGTGGAAGAGGTCTCCCTCGATTGCTTGCCCAGCAGTCGCCATGTCTCCTGCCAACAAGGCCGCAACCGCCACATTGGCGATAGAACTAGCTGCAACAGCTTCCTTATAGGACAATTTCTTAGGCAAGACACCACGGCTGTCTCGAGTACGCAATTCATAGTTTGGAATGTAGGCTAGGAAATCACACTCTGGGAAGTCTGCTACAATAGCTGAAACTTGCCCTTCAACGGAACTTGCAATAACGAGATTACCATAGATGGCGGGTGCCACATTGTCAGGATGTCCCTCAATCTTAGTTGCTAACTGCAGTTTTTCGTGATCAGTTAAATTAAGATTTGCAAGTTGGTTAGCTAATTCAATCCCAGCTACAATAACCGAGCTGGAAGAACCCAAACCACGCGCCAAGGGAACATCACTGGTCATTTTCAAGCGTCTTGGTTGCAAGTCTGGTACAATTTGTAAAGCAATTTTTAGTAAGAGATTACGCTCGTCATGAGGAATCCATTTGCCAATCTGGTGTTCAATCAACCACTCTTCTCGTTCTTCGCAGACCTCAATTTGAAGATACTTGGTTACAGCTACACCGACCGAGTCAAAACCTGGCCCGATATTGGCACTGGTTGCAGGTACAATAATCTTCATCTTATTCTCCTAGCACCTTGAAGGTATTCAAGAGGTCGAATTCTGAAACCTTCTTCAATTCAGCTGAGACATTTTCAAGCTGGGCTTTATTAATCTTGTGTGTGATGATCACGACACGCGCCTTGTCACCTTCTTTTCCATCTTGAAGGATTTGCTTGAAGGAAATATCTTGGGCATTAAAGATTTCAGCCAACTTCAAGACCTGACCTTTTGAGTCTGGAGCCAAGATTGAGAAGTAGTAGTTTGCTTTGACATCTTCTGGATTTGCCAAGACCAAGTCACGGCTGTATTCGTTGAAGTCTTTGCCAATGGTACCATCATTCAGGCGACGAACGATACGGACAATATCTGCTACAACACTTGTTGCAGTTGGTTTTTGACCAGCACCTGGTCCGTAGTACATAGACTCGCCGATACCGATAGATTCTACAAAAACAGCGTTCATTACGCCATTCACACTAGCAAGTGGGTGCGCTTTAGGAAGGAAGGTCGGAGTTACTTCTGCAGCAATACCTGAAGGAGTTTCCTCGATAGAACCAACCAATTTCACTACATAGCCAAGGTCTTGAGCCACAGCTACATCTTCTGGTGTGATGTTACGGATTCCCTTATGAGCTACATCGTCAAAGGCAACCTTCATACCAAAAGCAAATTGGCTCAAAATGACCATCTTGTAGGCTGCGTCAATTCCATCTACGTCATTTGTAGGGTCACTTTCTGCAAAACCTAGTCTTTGTGCTTCCGCAAGAGCATCATCGTAAGACCAGCCTTCTTCCACCATCTTGGTCATCATGAAGTTAGAAGTTCCGTTAACCACACCAAGCACGCGCGTGATTTTATCAGAAGCCAAGGAATTTGCTAGAGTGCGAAGAATTGGAATCCCACCAGCTACTGCTGCTTCGTAGTAAAGTGCTACCTTATTAGCCTTAGCACTTTCTAGCAATTCTGCACCATGGACAGCTAAAAGGTCCTTGTTGGCAGTAACAACGTGTTTCCCAGCTTCTAAGGCACGAGTGATAAAGGTTTTAGCAGGCTCGATACGCCCCATCAATTCCACTACGATCGTAATGTCTTGGTCTGACAAAATATCATCCACATTGGTTACAAAGTTAAAGTCATTTCCTGCTGCAAGCAAGCGATTCTTTTCATCTTCATCCTTAACCAATACCTTAGCAACTTCAATCTCTGAATGTGCTGATTGATTGATTTTTTCTCCATTTTCCTTTAGGAGGAAAGGCACACCACTTGCAACGGTACCAAATCCTAGTAAAGCAATTTTAACTGTCATGTTTGTCTCCTCGAAATTTTCTAATATAGCCATTATAACAGAATTTTGTGAAAAATCCTATTATAGTAAATCACTATTTCAATCTAGAAAAGAAAAAACGAATCAGACGATTCGCTCTTCTTAAAATCGAGAAATATCTTTCCAGAAATGATTATCCAATCTTTTGCAGATTAAGCACTGCATCGTGATTCATCAAGACTTGGCCATACTCTTGCAAAACTGAGCGACTGATGTCACTATCATCTGCAAACTCGCGCATACGAGCCAAAAGCCAAGCTGGATATGGACTTGGATGATTTTCAATATCCACTAGAATAGTCAAATAATAGCGCTCG
Organism: Streptococcus sp. HMSC077D04; assembly: GCF_001808785.1. Lineage (GTDB taxonomy): Bacteria > Bacillota > Bacilli > Lactobacillales > Streptococcaceae > Streptococcus > Streptococcus mitis_BX. Next base: position 87,665 of record NZ_KV794510.1, read on the forward strand.
TTCATTTTGTAGAGTTCAGAAGTTTCCATCTCAAAAGTCACTGTCTTGGCAAAAGCCACCAAGTCAGCCAACTTAGCAAAAGAAAGGATGTAGTAGATGTAAGGCTCTTTCTTGCTTTCAGCTTCTTGTTCAGCCTGCTCTTGCTCTTCTTCCTTGGCTTCTACTTGCTCAAGAGATTGAATCGCTTCGATGTCATCCTTGGTTTTGTCTGCGATGCTTTTTTCTAAGGTTTTGATAAATTCATCTGGCGACATTTGAGCTAATTCTTCCATATCTGGCAAATCCGATAAATCTTCAAAATCTAGATTTTGGTCAATCTTAGACTTGGTCACAAAGACATCTACCTTATCAGGTTTTGGAGTCACACGGAAGCTCAACATGCCTGTATCTAGAAAGCTATCAGGCATCTCTAACTCATCCAAGATGGCATAAAAGAACTCTTCTGTTTTTTCTTGAGGAACGAGAAAGTCAGCAATCTCCATCCCTCGATCCATCAAATCCTCTAAAGACATCGTGATTTTTAAAGTAGTATCACTAATTTGTTTCATTTTCATTGCTAGTAACCTCATACTTTCAGTTCTATCTATTATACTAGATTTTTACGATTTTATCAAAAGAATGAAGCGAGAATGTGATATAATACTAGAGACCATTTTACAATACAAGAAAGAAAGTACAATGAAAAATATAAAAGTTAATGCACTGGCTAGCTTACTAGTCAATGTTCTCAATATCGTTTTTCCACTGATAACCAATCCTTATCTAACGCGGATTCTCAGCAAATCCAACTACGGTTATTTCAATACCGCCAATACCTGGGCTAGCTTTGTCATTCCTTTAGCCGCATTTGGAATCTATAACTACGGAATTCGAGCTATCAGTAAGGTCAAGGACGACAAAGATAAGATTAATTATGTCTTCTCCAAGTTATTCTATATATCTGTAATTACTTCTGTCCTTACAACAAGTATCTATTTTTTGTTTATTTACCTAGATAATAGTATTGAAAATTTGAAAGAACTCTACTATATACTTGGTGTCCAGGCTCTCTTCCAATTCCTTTATATCGAGTGGATGAACGAGGCTTATGAAAACTATGCCTTCATCCTTTACAAGACATTGATTATTCGGATTGCCATGCTGGTTGCTATCTTTACCTTTGTTAAAACTGCAGATGATATCGTTCCTTATGCCATCGTCATGAGTGCGACAACTATCCTCAACTACCTGCTCAGTTTTCTTTGGATCAAGAGAGAAGTTTCCTTTGTCAAAATTGGTCTCATGGAATTAATCAAAGCATCTAAGCCACTCTTGACCATGTTGCTTCTAGCTAATGCCAATATGCTCTACACCTTACTTGATAGAATGTTTATCACCAAAGGGCCTGATGAAAACTACATTTCTTATTATACCATTGCTTCTAGCATCGTCATGTTGATTGCCAGTGTCCTGAGTGGAGCTATCAACGTCAGTATTCCACGTCTCGGCTACTATCTCGGTAAGAAAGACTACGAATCTTATAAAAATCTTCTAAACCAAGGAGCCGCCCTCTTTTATTTTCTTATCATTCCAACCAGTATTGGGATGATGGTATTAGGAAACTACGCTGCAGTCATCTACTCTTCTGAAAAATACCTTGAAGCTGGTATTGTGACTAGTGTCTTCGCCTTTCGAACTATCATTTGGGCTATTGAGTTGATTCTCGGTAAACAAATTATCTTCATCAACGACCACGAAAATCGTTTAACAGCCTTTTACTTTATTGGTGGCGGAGCTAATATCCTACTCAACAGTCTCTTGTATTTCAATAATATTTTTGCACCAGAGTACTACATTGCTACTACTATTATTGCAGAAACTGTAGTTGTTCTACTGGAAATTTACTTTATCAAGAAGCATCATCTGCTTGACTTAAAAGAAATATTTACTACTTTAACACGCTATACTATTGTATCGCTCGGATTCATTCCAATTTATTTCACTTTTAAATTTCTTTTCCAAATCAACTCTTATACAGTCAACCTCAATATGATACTCATGGTACTCTTGACTGTTGCGACTTGCGGTATCTATTATCTCTTGACGCTATTTCTTACCAAAGATAAAACACTCCACTATGCACTCAATCTTGCACTTGCTAAGATTAAAAGAAATTAAAAGAATCCCCTGCTAATAGACTATTCTACTAGCAGGGGATTTTCTCATTATTCCTTTTCTTTCTTGTCGGAACTACTTGACTCTATAATTGAGTCCTCTTTTTGTTTTTCTGAATTAGAAGAGTTAATTTCTTTATGATTTTCTTGCTTTTCTGCCTTATTAATCTTGTCTGATTTATCAGTTAGAGTAGATGTTTCCTGTTTGTTTGTAGAATGATTTTGCTGCTTATCAACAGTAACTACTTGTCTCCATACACCTTCTTCATTAACTTTATAACCATCAGGTGTGGTAGAATTTTTCAATAAGGAACCATCTGCTTGGAAATAGTACCAATTACCATCAACCTGTTTCCAGCCAGTTTGCATCGCTCCTGTTGAATCAAAGTAATATTGATCACCATTGACTTTTTGAAGGCCAACCAACATAATACCATCTTCAGGATTTAGATAATACCAGACGCCTTTGTCTTTTATCCAACCAGTTTTCATGGCTCCATTTGATTCAAAGTAACGGTAATGATTATCAAACCATTTCCAGCCAGTCTGCATGGCACCAGATGCACTAAAGTAATATTGCTTACCATCTACTTGATTGAGTCCAACCAACATAGCGCCTTCCTTAGATTCAAGATAATACCACATATCATGATCTTTTAGCCAACCAGTTTGAAGTGCACCAGATGCAGCGTAATAATGCCAGACATCATTTGACCACTGCCAGCCAACTTGCATGTTACCTGAGGATTTAAAGAAATAGGTTTTTCCATCAATCGCTTTAGAGCCTACGGCCATGATACCTGTTTCCGGATCCAAATAATACCATGATTCTTTATCTTTCAACCAACCAGTTTTCATAGCACCTGAGTTCGTATAGAAGTACCAGCTATTGTCTTGCCACTTCCAGCCAGTCTGCATGGCACCACTAGCATTCAAATAGTAACGAATACCCTTTATATCTTGTCTGCCAGTTAACATGATGCCATCTTTATCCAGATAATACCATGTTTCCTGATCCTTGACCCAGCCAGTTTTCATAGCTCCAGAACTTGCAAAATAGTTCCAGTGACCATCAACAAAGGCCCAGCCAGTTTGCATGACACCTTCTTGATTAAAGTAGTATGTGCTTCCATTGATATTCTTTTTACCGACAGTCTTTAGACCATCCTCATCATAGAAATACCAAGCTGAATCAATCTTTTGCCAAGTTGAAGGCTTACCTGAAATTTGTAGTACGCCACTTTCGCTAAAGAACATCTTCTTACCATTAAAAACTTGGTGTCCTGTCAGCATCTTACCATCTGCCGCAAAAAGGTATTTTTTCCCTCCAATTTCAGAGAGCTCGCTAAATCGTCTAGCACCATTCGACTGGATATAATACCAAGAGTTATCTAGCTTGAACCATCCACCAGTTTGCATTTTACCATTTTTGTTCAGATAGTAATCATTCCCCTTGGCATTTTCTCCCCAGTCGTCATTAAGGTGAAGCCAGCGGCCTGCTTGCATTTGTCCTTTTCCATTAAAGAAGTAAGTGGCTCCGCCAATCTCTTTCCAGCCGATAGCCATTTCCCCGTCAGACAAACGATATTTCCAATAGCCATCTTCTTGATACCATTTTTCGTCAACTACTGGGATATCAGGGAAGGTATTTGAAACATTAGCAAATCCTTTATCGCTAATATCAAAAACAGTAGCGTCTTGAGTTTGGCTAGCAGCACGAAGAACCTAAATATTTTTCTTCTGAAGGTATTCTCTAGTTGAAGCAACATTAATATCTCCACCAGTTGTCTGAATAATCATTTTTGGTGATAAGTTTTCAAGGAAATTAATCGTATTTGAAATTGTCGCATCATAATGGTGGTTCCATTTCATCATATCAACCTTGCCGATAACTGGACCTAACTTATCTTCTGCTCCTTCGGCATTATCCAAATCTCCACCAAGATAGATTCTCTTTCCTGCCACAGTCACTACTGAAACAATGGAGTTGGAGTTATCATCTCGAACTTTTTTCAGATTCCCATCAGCATCATATTCATTCTTATAGTTGTAGAGCTGGATATCCATATCACCTAATTTTATATGGCTATCCTCATCTGAAATATTCTGGATAAGCGTAACTCCTCGTTTTTGAGCTGCTCTCAAAGCATTATCATAATTGAAAAGATTATCCCATAGACCCCACTTTGCTGTGATTCGATCATCTGAATATTTTTTCAAATAAAACTTACCAACCTGATAACGATTGAGTATTTCGTCTGCTCCACCAATATGATCACTATGAACATGAGTTCCTATGATAAAATCTAATTTTTTAACACCTATTTCATCTAGGTGGCGAATCAATCTATCCTCTAATACTTGATAATTTCTCATAGAAATTCCCCAACGACTTGGATAGCGTGGGTCACTCCCATCAGGAAAATCATAGTCTTCTCCCATATCAATCAAAGCATAGTGACCATTGCTTTCCAGAAGGATGGCGTCACTCCCAGATTTTGCTTTAGTATTTATGAAATGGATACGATTGCCCGAACCTGCAGAGATAGTATTTGCATCTACTCCTTGCGATAACTGAATCAGCGCTAGAAAGAATACAAGAAAACTATACCCAACTAATTTTATTAACTGTTTATTTTTCATCTTGAAAACCCCTTTATTTTAAAAGATAAGAAACTTATACTAATCAATCCAATAATTTTTATCTCCTCCTGGCACTTGTTGCTCAATGGGTGGCGGACTCATATAGTTTTCTCCAAATTCGTAGACAAGTAATTCATGGTATTTTCTAGGAACCTTGACCACAATGTTTTCATACGGCATATCAATCAAATCATAGAGCCATTCTTTTTTTATACCATCTGGATAATAGGAATCATAGATAGTACAAGTGAGATCTGTTGCTTGATCCACACTATACTTCAAAGCAAGACTCTCTAATTTTTGGTTCCATATCTGTGGGGAAGTTAAACGAAAAATAGCTGACCCCATATAACGAGGGAGATTTTTAAGTCCACCATTCTCAGACTTAATCCCTTTAAAATTCAAAGAAGAAAGACGAATGAAATATTTGTAGAGCTTCATTTTCTTCTGGTCACTTTCTTGCGTTACGACACCATCATATGGAAAGATGTCAACGCAGGTTCCCAATACGACCGTTTTATCTATAAGATTAGCATCTCGACGTGTCCTCACATCATAGACTCGCATATAACTGTAAGGATACCCCTTTGTTTCTCTGAATGAAATTAATTTGTAGTAGGGATGATTTTCATTTTTTAAAACCTTATACAGTTTTTCAAACTCATCACGCGCTAAGGAAATATCTGTATCATCATCCCAAGGTATAAATCCTTTATGGCGTACAGCTCCTAGTAATGTTCCAAAATCAATAAAATATTTGATATGATGTTGTTCACAAAGATCATGAAGATACTTCAAAATATCTAATTCTACTTGTTTGATTTCTTCAAGAGTTAAAGTTCTTTCAGACATAGGTTTTATTCTCCTAATTTTGACTATATTTTTAAACGTTTCTTAATCCCAATCCAGTTATTTAGACTTTTTAACAATCTTCCACAATTTAAAATCATGATGAGATACTCTTTGTTCAACTGGCGGCAATTGCATATAATCTCCGTAGTCTGAGGTCAAAATTTCATGATATTTTTTCGGAATAGTAAATTTCTTACCTTCAAATGTTCCAGTAGTAACTTGTTCTAGCCATTCGCGTCTCCACACTGGTTTGTTCATATCCTTGTAGATAAGATAATCCACTTCCTCATAATCTGACACTTTACGTGATTTAGCAAGTTCTTCAATTTGTGCAACGTATTTATTTGTATTTGTGAAATAAAAAATAATAACTGAAATATAGCGTATCAGTGAATTCAGAACACTTTTCGTATTGGTGATACCTTTAAATGTATAGCAACTCAATTGACGTTTCTTTATCAGCTTTGTCATCTTGTTCTTGAAATTGGCATCATTCTCGTAGCCATCTACAGGGAAAATATCTACATAAATCCCCATATTTGAATCAATACGAACATCTTCTTCTAGCAAGTAGGTATGGTTATCCTGCACTTTCATGAAGGGATAGACATAGTTGAGATTATTTTTATAAGACATCACTTCGTAACGTTCATCAGGGTTAGCAATAAGATAGTCTTGCAACTTTTCATAATCTTCTCGTAACATACAGATATCCATGTCATCATCCCAAGGAATAAAACCTTTATGACGAACCGCACCGATAAGACTGCCATAAGCTAGGAAATATTTGACACCAATTTTCTGGCAAGTTTCATGAATGTATTCCATGATTCCTAGTTCCATCTGTTGGATCTCTCTAATATCAGTTACTTCCTGATAACGAATACCTTCATCACGTTTGCAAACAACTAATCCATAACCAATAATCAACCAAAAGATAATATTAATAAAGTTAGTTGAGTACATAATCTGACTTTCAAATAATTGACCGAACAAGATGCCAAAGAAAAGAATCATAATCAACTTTTCAGAGTTCTTTTTAGAAACAATCAAATAAGTCAAAAAGCGCTTAATTATATATCCTAGTAGAAGTAGAAAGGATACTAAACCTAAAATTCCAGAACTAACAAATATCGTTACCAAAATGTTATGGAAATTTCCACCAATAAGAGAATTTTGAATCTCAAATTTACTGAAATATTTTGTGTAATAATCTGGAACATTTCTTACACCATAACCAAAAATTGGTTTCTCACTTCCCATTTTTATAGCATTTTTCCAAATATAAGTTCTGCCACTAGGTGTTGTTTCTATTAGATGAAATTCACCTGTTTTTTTTATAACTGAAGAATCCGTTTCTGCATAAGATTGTCCTTTATTTAAGTCTAATACAGTCGCTTTCCCCGAGGATATGTAAATAGAGGTTACATAACTCAATCCGATGTTAGCAGCAGAAACAAGTAAAGCAGAAATAATAAAGATTAGAAATCGCTTAGCTAACTTGCCTCCGTTAATAAAGAAACTATAAAACCCAATCATTAACACTAAAGATAATAAAGCTCCTCTACTTTGCATGGTTGCGAAGTAAACTAATTGAATTACATTATTCAGTTTAAGATAGACAGAATATTTACTTCCTTTATGAATCAAATACATAGCCAAAATAATGCTAATGTATGAAAATATCGCACTAGCATTTGGATTAACAATCCCCCACAGACGTCCATTCATAACACCATAGTAATAAGATTGTTCGCCAATCTTAAATAGGATAAGGACTCTACTTACCAATAAACCAAACGCAAAAATTGCTGAAGAAAAAGATACAATTTGAACCGTATAGGCAATCCAGTCAAATAATTTTTTAAGTTGCCCTGATTCTAACATGGTAAATAATAAAATATAGGTCACCATAAAGAGGATCTCTATCACATTTCCAATCAAATGTCCAGAGCGATTAAAAATAGCTGATAACAGATGACTTCCAGCCAATAGACCAAATAAGGACAGAAATTTGCGATCTACTGTGATTTCTTTCCACTTAAACAATAAGGTACAGCAAATATAAAGTACTACAATCGCTGATAATCCCTTGTAGAGGGGATTTGCTATCTTATAAACCAGTGAACTCATACTTAAAATCGAAATAAAAACAAATAGATACGCAATCCATAGTTTTGATTTTTCAAAGTATTCATCCAATTTTGAAAAATTCATTTTCAACTCCTTCTCATGATATTAGTTTTTTAATCCAACAATTTTCTTATATAGCCATGGAGAAATGACAAGTGAGAGGATCGCTACCTTGCGAAAAGTAGTGAAATAAGCATCCTTCCATATTTCACGTCGATGCTGAACAATCCAAGTCCTCAGCTCGGCTTTCTCCTTTTGATACTCTCCACGTGAAGTAAAGATAATTTTATCGTAAACTGTGATGTACGACCAACATTCTCTATTTTTTAATTCGTGTTTTAAATTAGGAAAAATTTGTGAAACTTGAGCGATTATTTGCTTATAAACTTCTATCGTATCAAATACATACCGATTAACAGATGTTGTCGCACTTCCCTCACGATGATCATAATAATAAATCGGTTTGTCAATAAATACGCTACTACATCTTGTCTTTAGTAACAATTCAGTTAAAAATAGGGCATCTTCAGCCAGGTGATAATTTGTATTAAACTTTTCATCCGCAAGCAGGTCTCTCTTAAACAGTTTTGCGACTGGAAAAAATGACGTTCTGGTAGTCATCAGTAGTTCCTTCATGGTTTCTTCTGTTGACCAGAGTTCTGTTTTTCCAGAATGTGGAGGAAGGTCTGTTACAATGCCATTTTTGATATGGTGTAGAGGAGCAATCACAAAACCTACATGTTCTCCCTCAACTGCACTAGCTAAAGTAGCTAGATAATCATTGGTGACGAAATCATCGCTATCAATAAAAGTTATCCAAGCACCTGTCGCTAGCTGAATTCCAAGATTTCTTGCATTAGAAACACCAGCATTTTCGATATGGTAAACCTTGATATTCTCATACTGATTTGCTAAATCATCACAGATCTTTCCACTAGAATCAGTAGACCCATCATTTATTAGGATTAGTTCAAAATTGGTATAAGTCTGATGAAGAATTGACTCCACACATCGTTCCAAATAGGCTTCTACATTGTAGACTGGAACGATAACGCTTATTTTTTCTCCCATCATGCTCCATATTCTCCCTTGTACTCTCTATAACTCTTATCCATATCAGCGATAACAGCATCATGATGTGGTAGCTGCTTATCTGCTGGTGGTGGCGTCATATAATCTCCAAAAGCAGTGCTGAGATAGGCATCGTAGCCAACTGGAATGGGCATCTCTGTTCCTTCAAATGGCAAGAAAAGATTGTCTTCAAAAGATGCGATTGGGTACTTGTTTCGCATATAGCCAGGACCTGAGCATAATTCAGTGATTCCATCGCTCTCAGCCAAACTATATTTGGTCATTTCTTTCTCAGCCTTTTTCCAAATGCGATAACGGAGAGATTTTGGCGTCAACCCCAGTAAAATACGGCTTCCCCACTTCATAAGTGCGCCATGCTTTTCTGGAATAGTTTGCGCACAAAAAAGAGAATAAATCAAGGCCCAACGAACCTGTTTTTTCCGCTCAGCTGGATTTTTAGGATAATAATCCAAAGGCAAAACATCCAAAGCCAAACCATGTGGCAAATCCAAATCTTGCTGGTAAGGTTTAATGCAGGTAGTTTCCTTGTCACGAATGGTAATAAAAAGATTGCGGTCGACAAAATCCTTGTTACTCTTCGACAAGAAATAACGTTCATCTGCATAACGAGGCCATAATTCTGCTAATTTTTCATAATCCTTACGAGGCATAAAAAAGTCTAGGTCGTCATCCCAAGGAATAAAACCCTTGTTTCGAAGGGCACCAATAGCACCTCCACCACAAAGATAACAAAGCAAATCATGTTCTTTACAAAAGGCCACAAAATATTCAGCCATCTCCAGACTACGAGCCTGAATTGCTTTTAAATCAGTCATATTGTTCATTATTCTTTCTATCGTATCGTTCCATTATACCACAAATAAGGGATGAAAATCTATTGCAGACTGTAAAAAATCAAAGCTTGACTGCTGGATAAATAGCCTTCAAACTTTGATTTTTCTGTCTTAACTTATCTCATTCCCATTTGAGCTAGCTTGGTTTGATATTTATTTTGATCGACTTGGAGAGCTATACCTCCATAGACATCATAATCATCTACCCAATCACCTAGTTCTGGAACCGTTAATCTCTCAATGCCATTTTGCGCCCCATCTAGGAAGGATAAACCATTTGTCAATAAGAAACTATAGGGAACATTCGTAGAGGTCATGCCAAAGACCTTACCAAGTGCTTCTGATCCAGTAAAGAGTTTAGTTGGATCCTTGAGCTGTTGCAGAACAGCTGTCAGCACTTGCTGTTGTCTCTTGGTACGACCGTAATCACCTTCATCATCATCACGGAAGCGAGCATAATTGAGCAAGGTTGAACCATTCATCTGTTGTTTTCCGACTTTGATGGTTTGGGTTGGAGACTCTGTTTCTGTAGCATGTAAATCATCTCCGACTGTAGCTTCGGTTAAAGGTTGACCTTCTAAGGTTGAGAATTTTGCATCAATCGTCACGCCATCAGGGAATAGAGTGTCAATAGCAGTTGCGAAGGCCTGGAAGTCTACCAAGGCGTAGTACTTAATGTCCAAGTCAAAATTATCTTTTAGGACTTTCCGAACCATTTCAGCCCCTTTTTGCCCCTCTTGTTCCCCTAGTTCATAGGCCACATTCAACTTATTATCGGACTGCTTTCTACCGTTAATGACTTGGCTATAACCGTCTATATAAACCAAATTGTCACGCATAAAGCTGGCCAGCTTGATTTTTTTATCTGAGCCACCAACGTTTAGAACCATAATCGAGTCCGTTCTCGTCTCAGCACTATTTTGGCCAATCCGTCCATCCGTCCCCATAATCAAAATATTGACCCCATCCTTGGTATCTTGACCATGAAAAACTTCTACTTGAGCTGCCTTAGCATTGGCAGGTTTGGTTGGATCCGCATTTGAATAACCTTTTAGGAACATAAAAATCATGCCAAAACCGACACAGGCTAGAAGAGCAAGCAATCCTGCAAAAATGCGCCCCCAACGAATCTTACGTTTTTTGGACTTAACCTTTGGAAGAGAATGGCTTTTCTGGTATTTTTTTGCACGACTACGGTTACCATAGGATGGAAGAGGAGACTGATTGACTGATGCCATGAAAGACTCTTCCATATCGTGATTTTCATTATAAATTTCTGGAGAAACTTCACTACCACTAGCCATATTTAACTTACCTTGCAGGTAAGCAAACTCTTTTTTCTCTCGCTCATTGAGGTAATGAATGTTCTTAAAAAGATAGTCATAACGTAACTGCTCATGATGACTTAAGGGATTTTCTTTACTCATCTTCTCTCCTTTCCGTGGTCTGATATTAGATAAATAGGATAGGCTCCCAGTACTTTATACTGGATTCCAATCGCTTCTAATTCTTTTTGGGCAAAGTTAACCAAGTCCTTATCGGCATAATCAACATCGATAATGAAAAAGTATTCACCCAGTGCTGTCTTGAGTGGCCGACTCTCAATTTTTGTCAGGTCAATTCCTCTCCAAGCAAAGGTCGAAAGAGCCTTGTAGAGGGCACCGGGAAGGTTGTCAGGTAAGGTCAAGGCCAAACTCATTTTCTCAGTTTGTGATTTCAAGGGAATAAAAGGCTTTTCAGCTCCCAGAACCCAAAAACGTGTGAAATTGGCTCCCATTTCCTGAATATCCTCAGCAATCAGTTCCAAGCCATATTCTTCAGCAGAACTTCTAGGTGCAATTGCCGCATAAAGCTGGTCTGGATGTTCGGAAATAAAACGGGCCGCATAGGCAGTACTGGCAGTCACCTCGATTTGGGCATCTGGGTACTGTTCATCGATGAATTTCTTTCCTTGAGCCAAGGCCTGTGGATGTGAAAAAATCTTTTCAATCTTAGTATGACCTGGAACCACCATCAACTGCTGATGAACAGGCTGAACGATTTCTGCCACTGCTTGAATGCGAGCCTGATGAAAAAGGTAGTCCAAGGTTTCATGCACACTACCCTCTATAGAATTTTCAACTGGCACTACAGAATAGTCCACCAAACCTTGCTCATAGGCCTTGATGACATCCGTAATATTGGCGAAAGCCTGCAATTCCTCATGAGGAAAAGCAGTCTGCACAACGTGGTGTGAAAATGATCCCTTGGGACCTAGATAAGCAATTTTCATCTCAGTTCCTCTATAATTTCCTCTGGGCTTAGCTTGGTCACGTCCAAAACCCGACTGGCCACTTCCTCATACCAAGCCTGTCTTTCTTGAAAAATAGCTGCAAGTTCTTCCTTGCTATTATTTAGAAAAAGCGGACGCTGATTGTCCTTATCAGCTGCGATACGTTGATAAAGCGTTTCAAAATTTGCTTTCAGGTAGATGTTATCAGAATTGGTCTTTAGTAAGTCACGATTTCGCTGAGAAACGACCACTCCTCCACCAGTTGACACAACTTGGTCTCTTTGTAGTAAATCAGCTAGGACTTCTGATTCTATATGACGAAAGGCTTCTTCTCCCTTTTCAGCGAAAAAATTCGCAAGAGACATGCCTAAGCGCTTCTCTATCAGAACATCCATATCAAGGTAATTAGGGTCCAAGCCTCTTGCAATAGTCGATTTGCCAGCTCCCATAAATCCTAGTAATACCTTAGCCATGAATCAAGCTCTCCAAATCATCAAAGAAGCTAGGATAGCTGGTATTGATGGCTTCCGCACGGTCAAGCTCCACTTCTCCATCTGCAACCAAGAGAGCCGCGATAGCCGTCATCATACCGATACGATGGTCTCCAAAAGTATTGACTCTTGCACCGTGAAGGGCTGATTTTCCTTTGATAATCATTCCATCTGCTGTAGGAGTAATATTCGCACCCATGCTATTTAAAGCGTCTGCCACAACCTGAATGCGGTCTGTTTCCTTGACCTTGAGTTCCTCAGCATCCTTTATAACTGTGACACCTTGGGCTTGGGTCGCAAGTAGAGCGATAACTGGCAATTCATCAATCAAGCGTGGAATCAAAGCGCCACCAATCTCTGTTCCTTTCAAATCAGAAGACTCAACAGTCAAAGTAGCAGATTTAGCGACTGGATCAATTTCAGTTATTTCTAGTTTTCCACCCATGGCACGAATGACATCTATAATACCGGTACGCGTTTCGTTAATACCTACATTCTTAAGCACCACACGAGAGTTTGGAACAATCAAACCTGCGACCAGCCAAAAGGCTGCACTGGAAATATCTCCTGGAACAACCACCTTTTGTCCTAACAATTTTTGTGGTCCTTGAACTGTGATTTTCTTGCCGTCCACACTTAAATGACCACCAAATTGTTGTAACATATCTTCCGTATGATTACGGGTACACTCTTTTTCGATAATAACGGACTCCCCCTGAGCCTGCAAGGCCGCAAACATCAAGGCTGACTTGACTTGGGCAGAGGCAATCGGCAACTCATAATGAATAGGTGCTAGGTTTTTTGTCCCTTTTAAATGAAGGGGAGGCAGGTCTCGCTCAGTTTGCCCTGAAATGCTGACACCCATTTTTTTCAATGGAATCGTCACACGGTCCATAGGGCGTTTGGAAAGACTGTCATCTCCAAACATTTCTACTTCAAAGTCTGCACCAGCAAGAACACCTGAAATCAGACGAATCGAGGTTCCAGAATTTCCCATATCAAGGGCATTTTGCGGCGCTTTTAAGCCATCCATGCCTACACCTTGAATGGTAATAACCCCATCTTTGTCCTCAATTTCAACACCAAGGTCACGAAAAACCTGCATGGTCGAAAGAACGTCTTCACCTCGCAGAATATCATAAACCTTGGTCTCACCCTCAGCCAAACTTCCAAAGATAATAGAACGGTGACTGATAGACTTGTCACCTGGAACTCGGATACTGCCGTGTAAGTGGCGAATGTTTGTTTTTAGTTTCATACTGAACCTCATACTTGCAATACTTTTACTTATTTTATCATAAAAAGCCAGAAATTCCTTAAAAATTTCTGACTTTATGATAGTTATTTTCTTATTTTAGCAATTCTGAAACTGGTTCGAAAACAATTTTTTCAATGTCAGAAAGGTAAATGGCCAATTGTTGTTGCTTAGTAAAGAATTCTGATAAGAGGCTATTCCCTTGAATCTGCTTGCCAAAGCCTTCCATTTTCGCTTGAAAGGAAGCGTCTGGCATTTGACCTGTCTGTGCTAGTCTTTGAATTTCCTCTTGGAAGGCAACATATTCTGTAAAAATTTTGCTTGCCTCAGCATCTGCTGAAATAGCATCTTTAGCTGCTTTAACAGCCTTGTATTCTGGTAATTCGCGTAGACCGCGACTAAGTTCGTTTGCACTATCGTAAATATTTGACATGATTTTCTCCTTATTTGATAACGACTGTATAATCGGTGTTTTCTGTTATGAGGTGCTCAGCTCGTTCCAAGTCTTGAGCGTTTTTAAATGAAATTTGTAGGATCCCGTGAATATCTTCACGGTTTTCCTCATTGATGTGAATATTAACCAAGGAAGTTCCACGTAGTAGTTCCAAAATCCTCAAGATGACGTTTTCTTCATCGGGAACGTCGACATAGAGGTCATAAGAGCTATCCACGCCGCCACGCTTATGGATTTCCATAGCCTGACGCTGCTCACGCGCTTGGTTGAAAAAGTTCCAAATCTGCTCTTCATCTCCCTTGCTGATGGCTTGTCCAACCTCATCTAAACGTTCCTTAAAATCCTCAATTCGATCCAGAATAGTTTCACGATTGGACAAAAGAATGGAAGTCCACATACCCGGCTCGCTTTCCGCAATCCGAGTCATATCTCGAAAACCACCGGCCGCAAAGCGCCTTGCCATCTCATGTTCTTGAGCATAAACCGCGGTCTGCTCCATAAGACTGGAAGCCAGAATATGAGGAAAATGGCTAATCTGAGAAGTCACTCGATCATGCTCCTTGGCATCAATCTCGATAAATCGGGCATGAAGACCTGAAAGCAGATCCTTCATTTCCTCAAGCGTATCCTGACTTGTCAGGCTCGAAGGTGTGAAGATATAATAGGCATTTTCAAAGAGATTGACATCCGCAGAAGCTGCTCCTGTCTTATGACTACCAGCCATGGGATGGGCCCCGACAAAGCGAACAGGCTTGCCAGCCAAATATTGCTCCGCCGCATCTACGATGGCTGACTTGGTCGAACCGGCATCTGAAATAATCACACCTTCTTTCAAGTCCAAGTCAGCCAATTCCTTAATAAAGGAAATGGTTTGTTTGATTGGCAAGCTAAGGATGATGACATCTGCTAAAGGAGCAAAACTGGCAAAATCATCTGTTGCACGGTCAATCATGCCTTCTTTCAAAGCAATATCTCTCGAAGCTTGACTGCGATTATAACCTAAAATTTCATAATCTGGATGATCACGTTTGATACCAAGTGCCATAGAGGCACCAATCAAACCAAGACCTGCGATATAGATTGTTTTTGCCATAGGAACTCCTTAATAGTTCTTTGTATAATCTCGGTGTTGGGCTACCGCTTCTTTTAATTCCTCTAGATTGTCTGATGAGAATTTTTCAAGGATTTCTTGTGCCAGAACCGTTGCCACAACAGCTTCCATGACCACACCGGCTGCTGGAAGAGCGGTCGGATCACTTCTCTCCACAGTTGCCTTGTAGGGTTCATGGGTTTCGATATCCACACTCATTAGTGGTTTGTAGAGAGTAGGAATGGGCTTCATCACGCCTCGAACAACGATAGGTTGCCCATTGGTCATACCACCTTCAAAGCCGCCAAGATTGTTGGTACGGCGGGTATAGCCGTCTTCTTTAGACCAGAGAATTTCATCCATGACTTGGCTGCCTCTACGATAACCAGCTTCAAAGCCAAGACCAAATTCCACCCCTTTAAAGGCATTGATAGAGACAACAGCTTGGGCCAATCTTGCATCCAATTTTCTGTCCCATTGGACATAGGAACCAAGACCAACTGGAACACCTCCGACAACTGTCTCGACAACCCCACCGATAGTATCACCGTCACGTTTGATTTGGTCAATATAATCCTTGATTTCCTGTTCTCTTTCTTGGTTGACAATAGAAACATCAGACTGGGCAGCTCTTTCCTTAATCTCAGCGACTGTCAGATTTTCAGGAACATCGATTTCCTTGCCACCAAAGACCACGACATGGTTGGCAATCTCCATATCCAGCTCAGCCAAGAGGCGTTTGGCTACTGCACCAACTGCCACCCGCATGGTGGTTTCACGAGCTGATGAACGCTCCAAAGAATTTCTTAAATCATCAAAACGGTACTTGATGCCCCCAACCAAGTCGGCATGACCTGGACGTGGATGGGTGATTTTCCGTTTGCTTTTAAGGCGGTCTTCAATGTCCTCCGCAGACATGATATCCAGCCATTTTTGATGGTCCTTATTGACGACATCCATGGTAATGGGAGCCCCAGTCGTCTTCCCATGGCGAACGCCTGAAGTAAAGACAACCTGGTCACTCTCAATCTTCATACGACCACCGCGGCCGTATCCACCCTGACGACGTTTCAAATCCTCATTGATATCCTCAGCTGTCAAAGGAAGTCCAGCTGGAATTCCCTCAATGATAGCTGTCAGACGGGGGCCGTGTGATTCTCCTGCAGTTAAATATCTCATACACTCTCCTTATTTTACCAAGTAGTCTTTCATCTCTTCCAGAGAAACTGGGTGAATAGTCGCTGAACCAAGCTCTGGTACCAAGACCAATTTCAAGGTATTGCCACGCGCTTTCTTATCATGAGTCAAAGCCTGATAAAGCTTGTCAACATCCCAGTTTTCATAATCAACAGGCAAGCCAAATTTCTGACACATCTCTATAATAGACTGGGTTATTCCTTCTGGCATGAGACCTTTTTCCTCAGCAACCTTGGAAATCTGTACCATACCCATAGCCACAGCTTCTCCATGCATGACTTTCCCATAACCAGCCGTTGCTTCAATGGCATGACCAATAGTATGGCCAAAGTTGAGGTAAAGGCGTACACCATTGTCCAGCTCATCCTCAACCACCATCTTGCGCTTGACCTGACAAGAATGTTCAATCAAGATCTCTGCATGCTCCAGAATGCTCTCAACAGAACCGTCCAACTCCGTCAAAATTTTCCACAGTTCTGGATCCTCAATCAAGCCATATTTGATAACCTCACCCATTCCTTCAATCAACTCTCTTTTTCCGAGTGTTTCAAGGACAAGTGGGTCAATCAGAACCCCATCTGGTTGGGCAAAAGTCCCCACCATATTCTTGGCAAATGGAGTGTTAACGCCTGTCTTTCCACCGATAGAAGAATCCACCTGGGCTGTCAAACTAGTCGGAATCTGAACAAAGTGAATACCCCGCATATAGGTAGAGGCTACGAAACCAGCCAGATCTCCAACGACACCACCACCGAGAGCCACGATTCCATCGCTACGAGTCAGACCTTGCTTGACTAAAAATTCATAAACTTTCTGGACAGTGGTTAAATTCTTTCTTTCTTCGCCTTCTAAAAAGTCAAAAACAGCTACCTGAAAACCAGCATCTTCTAGGCTGAGCTTGACCTTCTCTGCATAAAGAGAAGCTACATGGTTATCGGTCACGATAACCACTTTTTGAGGTTGCCAGAGTTCTCGCAACCATTGACCAGCCTGAGCTAGACAACCTTTTTCAATCTGAATTTCATAAGGATGATGAGGAATATCGATTCTGATTTTCATAGGAGAGTCTCCTTTTCTTTATTGGTATTTTTCTGTTAAGGACTGCCAAATCTCTTCCGTCGGCATCTCCTTGCCTGTCCACAGTTGAAAAGCTTCTGCAGCTTGATAGAGCAACATTCCCAGACCATTGACGGCTGGATTACCCTGACTTCTAGCCCATTTCAAAAATGGCGTTTCAAAGGGTTGGTAAATGATATCTGCCACCAAGATAGTTTCTGGCAAATTAATGCTTTCAGGAACTGGGGATGATTGACCATCCATGCCCACACTTGTCGCATTGACCAGTAAATCCGACTCACCAATCCTTGCTTGCAGTTCAGAAACATCTTCTAAAGCATACAAATCCACTTTAAAGCCTGTCTGCTCTTGTAACTTGTCTAGATAAGGTCTTGTTTTTTCCATCGAAACTGAACGAACAAAGACTGAAATCTGACTGACACCATCCAAAATAGCCTGTGCTATAATGGACTTGGCCGCACCACCTGCTCCCAGCAGGGTCATCTTCTTACCTGAAATTGTAAAAGAAGGCAAGCTCTTAAAAAATCCCTTGCCATCTGTATTATATCCAATTAAATTGCCATTCTCATTGACAACCGTATTAACCGCACAAATCAAGCGCGCTTCATCGCTCAATTCATCTAAATAAGAAATCACCTGCTCCTTATAGGGCATGGACAGGTTGATACCAAACATCTGGTAGCGACGAATATTGGCCACTGTTTCTGCCAAATCACCCTCTTCAATCTCCCAAGCCACGTAAGCACCATTGGTAGCTGTCGCCTCAAAGGCACTATTGTGGATAAAGGGGGAAATAGAATGCTTAATAGGATTGGCAACAACGGCAGCTAAACGTGTATAGCCATCAAGCTTCATCCAAAATCTCCCGAATTTTTTTCATGTTAGCTAGGGAAATTTGACCTGGGGCACTTACCTCATCTAGACTAGCAAAGGACCAGCTAGAACCTGTCACATCCGCAGTGATACGAGAGACCTTGCCCACCTTGCCCATAGAAATAGTTACATACTCCTGCTCAGGATTGAGGGTTTTAAAGCCTCGTGTATAGTTCATCAAATCTAGCACATCCTGCTCCGTGTAAGCCATCACTGCAACCTTAACAAGTTTTGGATTTAGGCTCGTCAACTCTGACAAGATTTCCATCATGTTTTCAGGTGTTTCTTGGAAATTATGGTAACTCAAAACGAGATTCGGGAAGTCCAGCATTTCCTCAAAAACATCCTTGTAGCTATAGTACTCAAAATCAATATAGTCTGGTTGATAGAGTTGCGCCACTTCCTTGATTAGACGGATATATTCTTCTGGAGAAAGGTCGATTTCTCCCCCTTCAGAACGAGTTCGCAGCGTGAAAACCAACTCACGGCCTGCGAATTTTTCAAAAATAGCTGGAGCTACCTGCAAAATCGCTTCCTTAGGCAGATAGTCGGCACGCCATTCAATGATGTCGGCATCCAGATACCTCGTGGCATCCAGAGCCTGGGCCTCCTCTAAACTTCTTGGCATTACTGAAACGATTAATTTCATTTACTAACCTTCATACTAATCACCTTGAGGTAATTACTACTTTCATCTTTTTTATTATAGGCAAAATCTGCTGGAAGACCGTATTTATTTAAAATCTGGTAACTTCTTCCTGCGAAGCCTTTATCAATTTGTTCTGTAAATTTCTGGCGGGATACATTGGCAGCATTGGTACTGGCAATAATAATACCGCCCGGATTTAAAATCTCAAGACTCTGGGAAATCAACTTGTGATAATCCTTGGCCACAGAGAACGTTTGTTTTTTGTTCCGAGCAAAGCTAGGCGGATCTAGGACAATCACATCATAGGTCAAGCCTTTTCGCTTAGCATACTTGAAATACTCAAAAACATCCATGACTATAAAACGATGGTCGTCTGTGCTGATTCCATTTGCCTGAAAATGCGCTTGAGACAATTCTCGTGAACGTTTAGCTAGGTCAACTGAAGTTGTCTGGCTAGCTCCTCCCATGGCCGCAGCTACTGAAAATGCTGCTGTATAAGAAAACATGTTGAGCAAGGATCTACCCATAGCTAACCCATCCACTAGACTACCACGAACTTCGTGCTGATCTAGGAAAATCCCTGTCATCAAGCCATCATTCATAAAGACTTGATAGAGGACACCATTTTCCAAAACAGTGAAGAAGTCAGGTGCTTCTTGACCATAAACATGGGCAGATTCATAGTCCAAACCCTTAAAACGGATCTTCTCATATGCTCCTAAAACCTCAGGAAAAACCTGTCTAAAAGCTTCTGAGATAACCTTGCGAATCTGATAAACATAAGAGTTATACCAAGAAAAGACAGCATAGTCGCCATAAAGGTCCACTGTCAGACCGCCAAAGCCATCTCCCTCTTGGTTGAAGAGACGAAAGGCAGTTGTCAAATCATCTTGATAGTAGGCACTTCTCTTTTCTTTAGCTTGTCTAAACAGCGTTTCAAAGAAAGCTTGATTGAAGGTCACCTTGTCTTTCCCAACAAACCAGCCCAAGCCCTTGTTTTGTTGGGAAAGGTAGGCAGTCCCTAGAAAGTTTCCATCTTGACTATGAACTTCTACTTCCTGATCCTTAAGATTGACATTCTCAAGATCGCTGGCTTCAAGTAAAACCAGACCTTTGGCGAGCTTCTTTTCAACCCTTTTGCTGACTCTTATTCTATTCATAGTCACTATTATAGCAAATTTTGTGACAATTCTCAAAAAAGAAACTACCCTTGCTTTTTTACTCTTCTTTTAAAAATGGTTTATTAATACTAATAAAAAATTAGAAATAATTGTGTGAGAGTTACAATAAAAAATGCTCTTCCAAGAACGGAGGAGCATTTCTTTTTATAAAATTTATCAAGCAAGCGACCAACTAGCTCATCTTTTTTCTATTTCTGCCAATATGCGTGACAGGTAGTAGTGATAGCCAAAAATAGCAAGAGCAAGCAAGACGACAAGAACTGCAAGTCCCAAGCTAATGGCAAGGATAGGGGAGAGAGACCGAACCAAGAATATGCTCCCTATTACAAGGGCCATTAAGATTGCACTATAAACCAAAATCAAAACAATTGCTACTATACGATTTGAACGGTTCACCAAGTCCGTAATGTTACTCCAATTGGTTGACAAATTTTTAACGTCCTTAAAGTAATGGTGGCAAGAAAGGATGACACTGGCAAGGGTCCAGACTACAAGAAGGTAAATCATCGAAAGGATGGGCAAGCCTAAATATAGAGAAAGACCAAGTAAAGTCAGAACTTGTAAAAAGGACTGGACAGCAAATATAATCCAAAATTTCACTTTCACATAACGAGCAAAGTCAAAGGGTAAACTCTTAAGAAAATCAACATTTTCCCTCTCCAAGGATAAGGCAATTGAATGCAGGCTGGTGATATTGTTATTGACAACAGCTAGAAAGAGACCTATAAAAAACAAGGGTAACCAGTATGGAGGATGAATGTCTGGAACTATCTGAGAATCTCGGATGTTGGAAATCAGACCGATCATCATGAGATAGGGAAGGAAAGCACTTGTAAAAAGCACTGTAATCACGCCAGTCCCCTGTCCCAAGAGGGTGAGATGGTAGCGTAAAACCATACGGAAAAAGCCCTTTTTATTAGTAGTTGAAATTCTCTCCTTACTGCGACGTTCTTTTTTGACCTTCTCCTCACTATTAAGCAGGATCACTTCATAAAAATGAGGAAGAACCTTCTTTTTGGTCAGGTAAAGCAAGAAGACAGTTAGAGTTATCCAAGCGAGCAGACCCAGTATGGCTTCTGTCGAAAAAGGCTCCACTGCTATTTTGTAAAAGAGATGAAGAGGATAAAGGAGAAATGGAATGTCTCTAACTTTGTCAACAATACTTCCAAAAGTCGACTGTAGAAAGAGGACAAATATTAAAGGTATGAGAACCCCTATCCCAATCATCACATTCGAAAAAATAGACTGATACTTTCTGAAGACCGTAGTCTGAGCCAAGAAATGTACTGCCACTACCATCACTAAAGTAACAGAGACAAATAATAAGGCCAAGGACAGCAGCATCAAAGGCAAACCCAGCCAAAGAGAAGGAGCTAGCCTAATATAGAGGACTAGAAAATAAGCTAGGATTGGTACAATTCCAGCTAGAGCTGGCAAGAGAACAGACAGTCCTTTAGCAATTATAATCTCTGATTCTTTAAAGGCATAGGGCCTATACGATGCCAAGTCCTTACTCTCATAAAAGACATTGTAAAATGCAGTGAAAGAAGTTGAAAAGGCAAGCACCAGTAAAATAGCAACCATGGTACTAAAAAAACTTGGCATTTCCTCAAAAGGAAAACGAAAGGCTATATTTATAAACATGAAAAGCATCAAGAGGCTAGAAAAAATGTAAGAACTTAGGACTCTAGCGGAAACATTTACTTTTTTCCCAGGATTCTTAGCCTGCTTCTTTCGTAGGTTAGCCAGATTAGCTTCTTGAGATGAATAGAGGATATTGATATCAACTAATTTTTTAATGACCTTGAGACGCATCTGAAACCTCCTCTTTTCTACCAGCAAGGCTAAGGTAGATACTTTCCAAAGACTGGTCTGGGTGGTCTTTTCTCAAGTCCTCCACACTACCACAATAAATCAAATGTCCCTTTTTCAAAATGGCAATCCGATCACAGACTTGCTCTGCCACCTCTAGGACATGGGTTGAAAACAAGACTGTCTTGCCTTTTTGCGCATGCTCCTTCATCATTTGCTTCAAATCAAAGGCAGCCTGAGGGTCCAAACCAGTCAAGGGTTCGTCCAAGACCCAAATATCAGGATCAGACAAGAGTGCTCCGATGACAAAGACTTTCTGACGCATTCCGTGAGAAAGGGTTTCAATAACCTGATAGCGGTTTTCAGCAAAATCAAAAACACTCAATAGCCTAGCTAAACTAGCTTCCAAGTCAGAGCTGCTCAGATTATAAGAGGAGGCGATTAATTCCCAAAATTCATTGGCTGTTAAACGCAAAAATAAGTCAGGCGAGTCTGCTACATAGCCAATCTTTCGTTTAATAGCCAATCGATTTTCCGATAACTCCTGACCATCTACTAAAATACGACCACTACTGGGCGAAATGATACTGACTAAGGATTTTATAGTGGTCGATTTTCCAGCACCATTATGGCCAATCAAGCCCATAATCTCCCCATTTTCAATCTGTAGATTGAGATTGCTCAAGGCCTCTTTATCACCATACAACTTACTAACATTTTGAAATTCAATCATGAGAAATCTCCTCTCTTTATCTATGTAATTTACTATAATTATAGCGCTTTCATTTTAAAAATCAACATTTTATATAAAATAGTCAAAAACTTATTATTCAGTTTTACGCAAACGTTTGAGCTAACCAATACTTTATGATAGAATAAAGAACAAGATTGACAAGTAAGAGGAAACATCATGCAAAATCAAACACTCATGCAATACTTTGAATGGTATCTGCCCCACGACGGTCAGCACTGGACGCATCTGGCTGAAGATGCTCAACACCTAGCTGATCTCGGTATCAGCCATGTATGGATGCCACCAGCTTTTAAGGCGACCAATGAAAAAGATGTAGGTTATGGGGTCTATGACTTATTCGACTTAGGAGAGTTTAACCAAAAAGAAACTGTCCGCACCAAGTATGGTTTTAAAGAAGACTATCTTCAAGCCATTCAAGCTCTAAAAGCACAGGGAATTCAACCTATGGCCGATGTGGTGCTCAACCACAAGGCTGCTGCTGATCACATGGAAGCCTTTCAGGTTATCGAAGTGGATCCGGTTGACCGTACAGTTGAACTTGGAGAACCCTTCACTATCAATGGCTGGACTAGCTTTACCTTCGATGGTCGCCAAGATACCTATAATGACTTCCACTGGCACTGGTACCACTTCACCGGTACAGACTATGATGCCAAACGCCGCAAGTCTGGGATTTATCTGATTCAAGGAGACAACAAGGGTTGGGCAAATGAGGAATTGGTCGATAATGAAAACGGTAACTACGACTACCTCATGTATGCCGACCTAGACTTTAAACATCCTGAAGTCATCCAAAATATCTATGACTGGGCTGACTGGTTCATGGAAACGACTGGTGTAGCTGGTTTCCGCTTGGATGCTGTTAAACACATTGACTCTTTCTTCATGCGCAATTTTATCCGTGATATGAAGGAAAAATACGGTGAGAATTTCTATGTTTTTGGTGAATTTTGGAATCCTGACAAGGAAGCCAATCTAGACTACCTTGAAAAAACGGAAGAACGATTCGACCTTGTTGATGTTCGTCTCCACCAGAATCTCTTTGAAGCCAGTCAAGCTGGCGCAAACTATGACCTTCGTGGTATTTTCACAGATAGCTTGGTTGAACTCAAGCCCGACAAGGCTGTAACCTTTGTCGACAATCATGATACACAACGAGGACAAGCCCTTGAGTCTACTGTTGAAGAATGGTTTAAACCAGCAGCCTATGCCCTCATTCTATTACGCCAAGATGGGCTTCCATGTGTTTTTTACGGAGACTACTATGGGATTTCAGGGCAGTATGCTCAACAAGATTTCAAAGAAGTCCTTGACCGCCTCCTAGCCATCCGAAAAGATTTGGCCTATGGAGAACAAAATGACTACTTTGATGATGCTAACTGTATCGGTTGGGTACGCTCAGGTGCTGAAAATCAATCCCCAATCGCAGTCCTTATCTCAAATGACCAAGAAAACAGCAAGTCAATGTTTGTCGGCCAAGAATGGGCTAACCAAACCTTTGTAGATTTACTTGAAAACCACCAAGATCAAGTTACAATTGATGAGGAAGGTTATGGACAATTCCCAGTCTCAGCTGCTTCGGTAAGTGTCTGGGCAGCCAATACTATTTAATAGTTCATAATATTCAAGCCAGGTCCAATCGGATTTGGCTTTTTTGCATTCACAAAAAGACCTACCCAAATGGATAGATCTTTATTTTCTTACAATTTACCTGCTACTGCATCCAACAATTCTTGGATTTTAGCTTGATTGCTTCCTCCCGCCATGGCCATGTCTGGTTTACCACCACCACGTCCATCGACGATTGGTGCCAATTCTTTGACAAGGTTTCCTGCATGAAGGTCTTTTGTCTTGCTTGCTACAAGGACATTGACTTTGTCACCGATAGCAGCAACTAGAACAAGAAGATCAGAGTAGTCTTTTTGTTTCCAGTTATCTGCAAAGGTACGAAGGGCACCGGCATCTGATACAGACACTTGACTAGCAATGTAGCGGTGACCATTAACTTCCTTCACATCCTTGAAGATATCGCCTGCGGCTGCAGCTGCGGCTTTTTCTTTCAACTCAGCATTTTCTTTTTGCAATTGACGAAGTTGTTCTTGAAGTCCTTCTACCTTGTGAGGTACTTCCTTGACTTGAGGTGCTTTCAAGGTTGCTGCGACTGCTTTAAGAGCATCTTCTTGTTCACGGTAGGCTTCAAAGGCTTCCTTACCAGTCACTGCCAAGATACGGCGAGTTCCTGATCCAATCCCTTCTTCTTTGACAATCTTGAAGAGTCCAATCTCAGAAGTGTTGCCAACGTGGGTACCACCACAAAGCTCGATAGAGTAGTCACCGATAGTAACAACACGGACTTCCTTACCGTATTTCTCACCAAAGAGAGCCATAGCTCCCATTTCTTTAGCAGTGTCAATATCCGTTTCAACTGTCTTCACTTCAAGAGCTTCCCAGATTTTCTCGTTGACTTGCTGCTCAATCGCACGTAATTCTTCAGCAGTCACTGCTTGGAAGTGGGTGAAGTCAAATCTAAGGAATTCGACTTCATTAAGCGATCCTGCTTGTGTTGCGTGGTTTCCAAGGATATTGTGAAGGGCAGCGTGAAGCAAGTGAGTCGCTGTGTGGTTTTTCATGACACGGTGACGACGATTAGTATCAATTGCCAAGGTATATTCTTGGTTCAAAGCAAGTGGTGCATGGACTTCAACTATATGAAGAGCTTGTCCATTTGGTGCTTTTTGAACATTTGTCACAGTAGCCACAACCTTACCTGACTCATCCAAGATTTGTCCGTGGTCAGCGACCTGTCCACCCATTTCAGCATAGAATGGCGTTTCCGCAAAGATAAGTGAGGCAGTTCCTTCTGACACAGCTTCTACTTCTGCATTGTCAGCCACGATAGCCACCAATTTAGAAGACAATTGGCTAGCATTGTAGTTGAAGACACTTTCTACAGTGATGTTTTGAAGGGTTTCATTTTGCATCCCCATTGAGCCACCCTTGACAGCTGAGGCACGCGCACGTTCTTGCTGTTCTTTCATAGCCGCTTCAAAACCTTCACGGTCGACAGTCATGCCAGCTTCTTCAGCGATTTCTTCAGTCAACTCAACTGGGAATCCATAAGTATCATAGAGTTTGAATACATCTGAACCAGCGATAACAGATTGACCTTTTTCTTTCAAGTCTGCTACGATACCTTGGGCAAAGTGTTGACCTGAGTGAAGGGTACGCGCAAATGACTCTTCCTCACTCTTAACGATTTTTTCAATAAAGTCACGTTTTTCAAGCACTTCTGGGTAGTAGCTTTCCATGATTTTTCCAACGGTTGGAACGAGTTTGTAAAGGAAAGGCTCGTTGATTCCCAATTTTTGACCATGCATAGAAGCACGACGGAGGAGACGGCGAAGGACGTAACCACGACCTTCATTTCCGGGAAGGGCACCATCACCGATGGCAAATGAAAGGGAACGGATGTGGTCAGCGATGACCTTAAAGCTCATGTTGTCGCCATCTTGGTCATAGATCTTACCAGACAATTTCTCCACTTCACGAATGATTGGCATGAAGAGGTCTGTTTCAAAGTTTGTCTTAGCCCCTTGGATAACTGCCACCAAACGCTCCAAACCAGCGCCCGTATCAATGTTCTTGTGTGGCAATTCCTTGTATTCGCTACGAGGAACAGCAGGGTCTGCATTAAATTGTGACAAAACAATGTTCCAGATTTCGATATAACGGTCGTTTTCGATATCTTCTGCAAGGAGACGAATGCCGATATTTTCTGGGTCAAAGGCTTCTCCACGGTCAAAGAAAATCTCTGTATCTGGTCCAGAAGGTCCCGCACCGATTTCCCAGAAGTTGTCCTCGATTGGAATCAAGTGACTTGGGTCCACTCCCACTTCAATCCAGCGGTTGTAAGAATCTTTATCATCTGGATAGTAAGTCATGTAAAGTTTCTCAGCTGGGAAGTCAAACCATTCTGGGCTTGTCAAAAGCTCATAAGCCCAAGTGATGGCTTCGTCACGGAAGTAATCACCGATAGAGAAGTTCCCCAACATTTCAAACATGGTATGGTGACGTGCAGTCTTCCCTACGTTCTCGATATCGTTAGTACGAATAGCCTTTTGGGCATTGGTAATACGTGGATTTTCAGGGATGATGGTCCCGTCAAAGTATTTCTTAAGGGTTGCTACTCCAGAGTTGATCCACAAAAGTGTTGGGTCATTTACAGGAACCAGGCTCACTGATGGTTCTACAGAGTGACCTTTGGTCGCCCAGAAATCAAGCCACATTTGGCGTACTTGTGCACTAGATAGTTGTTTCATATTGTCTCCTTATTTACTTGTTTAATGTGATTTGCTTTCCAGCATTTCCACATAGTCAATCGCGACACAGAGGGAAATGACTAGGTCTGCATAAGCGTCCTCAAGGACCGTTACGCTATAGGTGGAGGTCAAATGGAAGAGTTCCTTCTTAATTTCCGCAATCAGCTGATCGCGATCATCCAGCAATTTGAAATTCAAATCCCAGATATTGCCCTCGATATGAAGACCTAGATTATCAAACTCATACTTATCTCGCCAGAAGGTCAACTTCTTGCGAATGACAAAACTCGAGCCATCCCGAAGCTGAATTTCAAAACGAGGAAGCAAGGTCAAGATTTCTTTACTAATCTGACTGACCTGTTCACCAGTCGCATCATAGATAGTAAAAGTTTTGGGAATCTTAAAAAATGATCCCTCTACCTGATAGGCGATTTCTCCCCTGTCATCCTTGATAGCGAAGCGTTCGCCTCCAAGACGAAACTTTTGTTTGACAAGAAATGTTTTCATCAACACCTCCAAAAATCAAAAGACAAGCTCATATCACGAAGGGCGAAAAACCGCGGTACCACCTTCATTCAATGAACTTGTCATTCTCTTATTCTTATGCAATTGTATGATTGAGTAGCATGACTTCCTAGCTTAGATGGCTCGCAGCACCGCCATTTCTCTGGACTAAGACAACTGAAAATCAATTCTCAACTTTCTTATTATATCGTTTTTTTAAGCTTGCGTCAACTGGAAATGATTTCCATTTAATAACCCATTTCCTACATATCAGATTACTTTTTCAGAACATATTTTTTCTTACTACTATCACTCTTTTTATCCCAACTTTTATTCCAAAGTTTTGAATTGTTAAAGATAGCTTCGAAAATATTTACAAATATAAAGAACCCTATCACCAAATGTATGGAATCAGTTGTTAGGTATTGTCGATCCAAACCATCCTTTAGAGAGAATAGTATAACAGTTTGCTGAACAGTCAAAAAGGCTGGCCAATAAAATTTTTTGAAAAAAGTAGATATTTTCATTATTTATTACCGCTTTCTGTAAGGTTAAACTTAGTATACTACTGAGAAAGAAGATAAGCAACTAGAATAGAAAAATATATGGCTGAAAAAAATGACTTCTATAAAAAAACGAACCAGCTTGACTGATCCGTTTTCTTACATCTAACTCCTACTTCCGATACATTTTAAACTGTAGGAAGAGGTCGCTATATTTTCCTGTCCATTTATGGTCAAATTTCTCATAAACTTCTAGGTGTTTCATGGTTTCAGCATCAGGATAGAAGGCCTTGTCTTCTTTTTTCTCCTCTGGGAGTAATTCCTTAGCTGGTAGGTTTGGTGTTGAATAGCCAACATACTCCGCATTTTTGAGAGCATTTTCGGGTTTCAACATAAAATTGATAAAAGCATAGGCTGCATCTTGGTTTTTGACTGTTTTGGGAATAACCATATTGTCAAACCAAAGGTTGCTGGCCTCAGTCGGAACCACATAGCGTAGATTTTCATTTTTCTCCAGCATTTGGCTGGCTTCACCAGAGAAGGTCACGCCGATAGCAGCGTTGTTCTGAATCATGTAGCCCTTCATTTCGTCCGCCACAATAGCCTTGATATTTAGAGTCAGTTTATAGAGCTTATCCACTGTCTCTTCCAACTGCTGGGTATCCTTGGAGTTGAGGCTGTAGCCCAGAGAGTTGAGACCTAACCCCAATACCTCACGCGCCCCATCAAAGAGCATGATAGAGTTCTTATACTCTGGTTTCCAGAGGTCATCCCAATGCTCAGGCGCTTCCTCTACCATGGTTTCATTGTAGACAATTCCCAAGGTTCCCCAGAAGTAAGGAATGGAGAATTTATTGCCTTGGTCAAAGGACTGGTTGAGAAACTCTGGTCCGATATTTTCAATTCCTTCAATCTTTGAATAATCAAGCGGAACCAAGAGATCTTCGTCCTTCATCTTGTTAATCATGTATTCACTAGGAATGGCAATATCATAGGTCGTTCCACCCTGCTTAATCTTTGTATACATGGCTTCATTGGAGTCAAAAGTCTCGTACTGGACTTGGATTCCTGTTTCTTCTGTGAATTTCTCCAAGAGTTCAGGATCGATATAATCACCCCAGTTGTAAATGACCAGTTTTTGACTATCTCGACTATTGATTTTACTATCTAGATGCGTCGCAATTCCCCACAAGACCAGGATAATGGCTACAATTCCTGCTAAAAATGAATAGAGTTTTTTCATGCTTGCTCCTCCTTCTCACGTGAGATAAAGTAATATCCAACAACCAGGATAATACTAAAGAGAAAGACAAGGGCAGACAGGGCATTGATCTCTAGCGAAATCCCCTTCCGAGCACGAGAGTATATCTCAACTGATAGAGTTGAAAAGCCATTTCCCGTTACAAAGAAGGTCACAGCAAAGTCATCTAGCGAATAGGTGAAGGCCATGAAATAACCAGCAATGATAGACGGAGTCAGGTAAGGAAGCATGATTTCCTTAAACATCTGAAATTGACTGGCACCAAGGTCATAGGCCGCATGAATCATGTCGCCATTCATTTCCTTGAGTCGAGGTAAGACCATCAAGACCACGATAGGAATGGAGAAGGCCACATGACTAGATAGAACGGTCAAAAAGCCAAGTGAAAACTTGAGTTGGGTAAAGAGAATCAAGAAGCTGGCACCAATCATAACGTCAGGCGCAACCAAGAGGATATTATTGAGTGAAAGAAAGGCTTCTTGGTATTTCTTACGAGACTGGTAAATATAAATAGCTCCAAAAGTCCCGATAATGGTCGCAATCAAGGCTGACAGGAAGGCCAAGAAAAAGGTCTGAGTCACAATCAACATAAGGCGACCATCGCCAAACATGGTTTTAAAATGGCTCAAGCTAAAGCCTGTAAAGCTATTCATGTCATTGCCTGCATTAAAGGCGTATCCAATCAAGTAAAAAATCGGCAGGTAGAGAACAAGAAAGACCAGTCCCAGATAAAGATTGACAAATTTTTTCATCGTTCTCTCCTTTCCTTGGTCACCCACATGGTGATGAACATGGTCAGGATGAGAATCACACCGATGGTAGAACCCATACCGTAGTTGTCATTTGTCAGGAAGTTTTGCTCAATGGCTGTCCCCAGCGTAATAACACGGTTCCCACCAATCAAACGAGTCAGCATGAAGAGACTCAAGCTTGGAATAAAGACAGATTGAACCCCACTTCGCACGCCGTTCATAGACAGAGGGAAGATGACATGACGGAAGGTCTCCCACTTGGTAGCACCGAGGTCATAGCTAGCATTGATGAGATTGTTATCCATATCGTCCAAGACATTGAAAATGGGCAAAATCATAAAGGGAAGCTCGATGTAGCTTGCGACAAAGATAAAGGAGAAATCGGTAAAGAGCAACTGTTGTGAACCAATTCCGATAAATTCCAAGAATTGATTAATAGAGCCATTTTGACCAAAAATCCCGATAAAGGCATAGGCTTTGAGGAGCAAATTGATCCAAGTAGGCAGGATAATCAGCATGAGCCAGAGTTGACGGTGCTTGAGACGGGTCAAAAAGAGGGCTGTAGGATAACTGATAAGCAGGGTCACAAAGGTCACAATCCCTGCATAGAGTACTGAGTTGAAACTCATTTTGAGATAAGTCAAGTTTTGTGACGCAAAGTATGACTTATAATTTTCTAAACTGAACTGGCCTTCAATGTTGAAAAAGGATTGACCGAAAATCAAGACCAAGGGTGCCAATACAAAGAGGGCAATCCAGAGCATGTAGGGCACTACAAAGAGTTTAGAGCTTGTTTTCTTCATCTCTTTCCTCCTCGATTGCATTGATCAGACCTGCTTCTTGCTCTTCGATTTCTACGTACTCCTCAATACGAGCATCGAACTCTTCTTCGGTTTCGTTGAGACGCATGATATGGATGTCTTCTGGTTCAAAGTCAAGACCAATTTCCTCACCCACGATGGCCTTACGGGTTGAGTGGATCATCCATTCATTCCCAAGTTCGTCATAGGCGATAATTTCATAGTGCACCCCACGGAAGAGCTGGGTATCCACCTTAACTTGGAGCTTGCCTTCTTCAGGAAGGGTAATCCGCAAGTCCTCTGGACGAATAACGACCTCAACAGGTTCATTTGGCTTCATCCCTCCATCGACCGCTTCGAAGCGTTTGCCGTTAAACTCAACCAAGTAGTCCTCAATCATGGTTCCTGGCAAGATATTTGACTCCCCGATAAAGGTGGCAACAAAGTGGTTAATCGGCTCGTCGTAGATGTCCACAGGTGTTCCTGACTGGACAATCTCACCATCGTTCATAACAAAAATCCAGTCACTCATGGCAAGGGCTTCTTCCTGATCGTGAGTGACAAAGACAAAGGTAATGCCCAATCGTTGTTGTAGTTCACGCAGTTCATACTGCATGTCTGTTCGCAATTTCAAGTCCAGAGCTGATAAAGGCTCATCCAGCAAGACCACACGGGGTTGGTTGATGATAGCACGGGCAATAGCCACACGCTGGCGTTGTCCTCCAGAGAGTTTACGGATGGAACGTTTTTCGTACCCTTCCAACTGAACCATCTTGAGAACTTCCGCTACGCGTTTCTCGATTTCTTTCTTGTCAATCTTGCGCAAGCGGAGTGGAAAAGCAACATTTTCAAACACATTCATATGTGGAAACAAGGCATAGGATTGGAAGACCGTATGGACGTCACGCTTGTTGGTTGGGATGTCATTGATGCGGACACCGTCCAGCAAAATATCTCCTGTCGTCGCATCTAGCAAACCTGCAATGATGTTTAGGATAGTTGATTTCCCTGAACCAGATGCGCCTAGAAGAGTATAGAACTTCCCTTCTTCCAACTCAAAGTTGATATCTTTGAGAACCTTGGTGTTGCTGTCTTCAAAAACTTTCGAGACGTTTTTGAATTCAATAATTGGTTTTTTCAATTGTCATTTATTCCTTCTTTTTCATAGATTAACAGATCAGGGCTCTGTCAGGCCGCTACTACCTCGTGTAGGAGACTGAACTGCCTACATTCTTCTGCACTGACGATAGGCTTTCACCCCCTTTCCATGATATAGCAGCAGCTTTTCAACTACAGCTTTCTACTTGCTTTCCCCTAAAATACGGACTTCCCTCTCAAGGGTAACACCGGAGTGTTCCTTGACTTTTTCAATAACCGACTCAATCAAGTCTTCATAGTCTTTAGCCGTTCCATCAGCAACATTAATCATAAAGCCGGCATGCTTTTCTGACACTTCTACACCGCCGATACGATAGCCTTTAAGACCTGCTTCTGAAATCAACTGACCTGCAAAATGTCCTACTGGACGCTTAAAGACCGAACCACAAGATGGGTATTCTAAAGGTTGCTTGAGTTCACGTAGATGCGTCAAGCGATCCATTTCTTGCTTGATAACCTGATGGCTTCCTGGAGCAAGGGCAAATTTAGCTGACAAGACAACAGCACCAGACTCCTGAATGGCTGAATGGCGGTAACCAAAAGCCAGGTCCTTGGCAGACAGAGTCTCGATTTCTCCATCCTTGGTCAAGACCTTACAAGACTGCAAGATGTGGGAAATCTCGCCACCATAGGCACCCGCATTCATAAAGACAGCACCACCAACACTTCCTGGAATGCCACAAGCAAACTCAAATCCAGTCAAACTATGACGAAGGGCAATGCGTGTTGTTTCAATCAAGTTGGCACCAGCTTCTGCTTCAATGGTATAGCCATCAACGGAAACATTATTGAGCTTGTCACACAAGATGACAAATCCACGAATCCCACCATCACGAACGATGATGTTGCTGGCATTTCCAAGAACCATCCAAGGGATGTCTTCTTGATTGGCAAATTTAACAACGCGAGCCAACTCAAAACGATTTCGTGGAAAGACCAGATAATCAGCCTCTCCACCTACTTTAGTATAACTATAGCTATGCAAGGGTTCCTTGAAGCGGATATCAATTCCTTCTAAGATTTCAAGCATTTTTTCTTTTACTGACATGATACTCTTCCTTTTACAAAATTCATTCCATTATACCATTTTTAAGACCATTTGACGACCCTAAAAAAGTCTTGGGCTTATTTTAAACAAAAAAAGAGGTTTCCCCTCTTTTTATGATTTTTTACAAAAGATTGCCTTGGTTCCATAGGCAACCAGAACGAGCTCAACTGCTAGGACAACTTCAACCAAGACTGGATTTGTCAACCAGCCAACTTGGACTAGAGATGGTGCCAGATCAAAGAAGGCATGTAGGCCATAGGCTGCTAGGAGATAAATCCATTTCTTCTGGCGAACAGCTTGGTAGACCCAAACAGTCAAGAGTAATTGGAAACCTAGGGCCAAGATTCTCTCAAAACCAAGCAAATAAATCTGCCAGACTGATAGCGACTGGATAGTTTTCAACATATTTTCAGACAGCAATTGCATGACCTGTGGATTCTGAGTTTGAACTGCTGAGAGAACGATGTAGAGATTAATCAAACTAGTAAGACCTAGGAAAATCAACTCCAAGCCACCATGCCCCAGTCCATAGGCTAAGGCGTCTGCCTTTTCCAAATTTCTCTTTTTCTCCAACCATTTGAAAAAAACAAGACGAGCTGTTTCCTCAAAAAAGGCTGCCATGGCTAAGCCATAGATGATATAGACAAGTGGATGATCCTGCAAGAGGGCAATACTGCCGTCTTTTTGAGGATGCAAAACCAAGATATGCACCAGTTTTTCTAAAATCTGTGAAGATACAAAGAAAGCTACAGCCCCCAAGCCCAAGACAGCTAAATTAATCTGGTACTTCTTTTTGGCATACCAAATGCTCCCTAGCAAGAAAGCTAGCAAAAGCACCATGGTAATGATAATATGAATGGTCATTTTCTTCTCCTATTCTGCCTTTTCAATATCTTTTTTCATCTCGTCAACATTGAACTTAGCAAACAAGTATTGACGGTCTTGCACTGGAAAACGTTGGTCCAACTGGTCAACAGCTCCCACCTCGATAATACCTTCCTTGATGACAAAGTCCATGACATGTCCACCGAAGGTCAAATCATCTGAGATGAAGTGCAGATGGTAGCCTGCCACACTGACCCCATGGAAAATTTCTGGCGTCCAGAAACCAACGATGGTCCCCGCAACATTGTCTCGACTATATTCAGGCTGATGGGTCGCAACCTCAGCAAACTTGGTATCTGGTGTTGACTTAGGAATCATACGCACATGCATATGCGAAAATTCCCCACGAATCTTAATAGAACGGAAAAGATTTTCTCCATCATAATAAGACTCAATCCGCTCTTCCAATTCCTTGTCTGTCATCTCAAAGCGCTGTCGGAAAATAACCTCTGCCTGATGCGGTACTACTGCTGCATAAGGAATAAGGGCATCTGGTGATACTTCCACAATTTCTGGCTGATCTCCTGATCCTTTGGCCTGATAAGCCTTGCCATCTAAGACAATCAATTCTCCATCAATAGAATCCAAGGTTCCCAAACCAAGGTCGCCATGCTCTAGTAATTCTCCTACCGTCATGGTACCACCATAAAGGCCAGCCATCAAGGCTCCAAGGGTATTGTATTGAAATAATTTCACTGGTTCCTGCACGTTCTTATCCATTCTCTTTCTTATCTGTTATTCTATAAATGTTACTCCTAAGTATACCACATTTGCCCCTAGATGTGAAAGAGAGAAACACCCTAGACATTGCCAAGAAGGAAAAAAAAGGGTACAATGTAACAAAATCAAGGGAGGTCTGGAATGAAGAAACAAAGCAAGTACCAAGAGGTCATAGCTTATCTGAAAAATAGTATCGAGTCTGGACGCTTTCCGACGGGTAGTCGCCTGCCTTCTATCCGTCAACTGAGCCTTGACTTTCACTGTAGCAAGGATACCATTCAACGAGCCCTACTGGAATTACGACACGAACAATACCTCTATGCCAAGCCCCAGAGTGGCTACTATGTCCTAGAACAAGGGCAACATCAAGATCTAGAAATCGAGGTTACGGACGAACATGCCAGCGCCTATGACGATTTCCGACTCTGTGTCAATGAAACCTTAATTGGCCGAGAAAACTACCTCTTCAACTACTATGACAACCAAGAAGGTTTAGAAGACTTAAGACAATCCATTCATAAACTGCTCTTTGACCAAGCCCTCTACTGCAAGGCTGATCAACTTGTACTGACTTCTGGAACCCAGCAAGCCTTGTTTATCCTTTCTCAAATATCCTTTCCTAGCCAAGCCAAGGCAATCTTGGTGGAACAGCCGACCTACCATCGGATGAATCGTCTCTTGATTGCTCAAGGTCTGGACTATCAAACGATTGAACGAGGCATTGATGGGATTGACTTGGAGGAACTGGAAGGCCACTTCAAAACAGGAAAAATTAAGTTTTTCTATACCATTCCTCGCTTCCACTATCCTCTGGGGCATTCCTATTCTGAGCAGGACAAACGAGCTATTCTTGACTTAGCTGCCAAGTATGGTGTCTATATCGTAGAGGACGACTATTTGGGGGATTTGGACTCCAAGAAGGGCCAGACCTTCCACTATCTAGATACAGAGGAGCGCGTCATTTATATCAAGTCCTTCTCAACCAGCCTCTTTCCAGCCCTGCGGATTACGGCACTCATTCTGCCAAATGCTATCAAAGAAGCCTTTGTGGCCTACAAAAATATCCTAGACTACGACAGCAACCTCATCATGCAAAAGGCCTTATCACTCTATATTGACAGTCAATTATTTGAGAAAAATCGTCTGGCTCGCTTGTCCAATCAGGAAACTTACCAAAAACAAATCGAGGAAATCTTAACTAAAACACCTTGTCCCCTTCCTCATTATCCCCTACACGATGGTTTATTGCTCGATCTCAGACAGTATCCTAAAATCGCCAGCCTAAAACACAGTCAGCTGAAATTGGACTTCTTTGAGGAGGCTTACTTGGATGCCTGCCCTTATCAATTTGCCAAGGTATCCTTAGAAAATCTGGAAAAGGTTTTAAACTATTTAAAAGCAGAATTGGATTGACTTCCAACTCTGCTTTTTTCTTATACTCTTCGAAAATCAAATTCAAACCACG